>JANTGX010000144.1 GCA_024762755.1 Gammaproteobacteria bacterium | reverse complement strand
GAACAGGTGCGCGTGCGCGCCGACCTGCTCAACGACCTGGCCAACTATTCCGGTGAGATCAACATCTACAACGCGCGCATCGCCCAGCAACTGAGCGCCTGGCGCTTCAACCTGGCGGAGCTGGATCAGACCGTCGCCCGCCTGCGCGAGCAGCTGCGCAAGTTCGAGATCGAGACCGAGACACAGATCATGTATCGCTACGATACGGGCAGCGACGACACGGCGGCGGAGGCCTTCGATCCCCTCGAGTTGGATCGCTTCTCCACCATGCAGCAGCTGTCGCGCGGCATGGCCGAGAGTCTGGGCGATCTGACCAGCATCGAGGACATGCTGGAGGATCTCTCCAGCGAGACCGACACCCTGCTGCTGCAGCAACAGCGCGTCACCGGCGAGCTGCAGGAAGGCCTGATGCACACCCGCATGGTGGCCTTCGCCAGTATCCTGCCGCGCCTGCGGCGCATCGTCCGGCAGACGGCGACGGAGACCGGCAAGCAGGTCGAGCTGGTGGTCAATGGCGCCGAGGGCGAGCTGGATCGTACCCAGCTCAACCGCCTGGTGCCGGCCCTCGAGCACGTCCTGCGCAACGCCGTGGATCACGGCATCGAGCCCCCCGCGCAGCGCGAGGCGGCCGGCAAGCCGGCCACCGGCACGGTGACCATCGAGCTGGAACACCAGGGCTCCGAGGTGGTGCTCAGCATCGGGGACGACGGCGCCGGCCTGGACATCGCCGCCCTGCGCGAGAAGGCCATCGAGAAGGGCCGTCTGCTGCCCGATGCCGACCTCAGCGATCGCGAGTTGATGACCTTCATCCTCGAATCCGGCTTCTCCACCGCCAAGGAGGTGACCCAGATCTCCGGCCGCGGTGTGGGCATGGATGTGGTCAACACCGAGATCAAGCAGCTCGGCGGCATCCTGCACATCGATACCACCCAGGGGCAGGGCACCCGTTTCGTCATCCGACTGCCGCTCACGGTGCTGGTCAACCAGGCCCTGATGGTGCAGGTGGGCGAGGCGACCTACGCTATCCAGCTGCCCAACGTGGAGCATGTGATCCGGGCCTCGCGCGAGGAGCTGGAGCCGCTGGTGGAGGGCCGCGAGAGCGACTTCGACTACGCCGGCAACCCGTATCAGTACCTCAGCCTGAGCCAGTCCCTCAGTGGTGTGGCGCCGACACTGCCGCCGGCCGGCCAGCGCATTCCGCTGCTGTTGCTGCGCAGTGGCGATCACCGCGTGGCCCTGCAGGTGGACCAGTTGCTGGGACGCCAGGAGATCGTCATCAAGTCCGTCGGTCCACAGCTCAGTGGCGTCAGTGTCCTCTCCGGTGCCACCATCCTGCCCAATGGCGAGGTGGCCCTGATCCTCGACGTGGGCAACCTGGTGCGCTCGGTCATGGCCCAGCGCCACGTGGCCCTCGGCGAGGGCGACGAAGGCCGGGCCGTGGCCGCGCCGGTGAGCGAGGAGGCGCCGCTCACGGTGATGGTGGTGGACGATTCCATCACCGTGCGCAAGGTCACCGAGCGTCTGCTCAAACGCTACGACTACGAGGTGATCACGGCCAAGGACGGCGTCGATGCCCTCACCGTGATGCTCGAGCAGGTGCCGGACGTGATGCTGCTGGACGTGGAGATGCCCCGCATGGACGGCTACGAGCTGGCCACCACCATGCGCAACGACCCGCGCCTGAAGGATATCCCCATCATCATGATCACCTCGCGCACCGGCGAAAAACACCGCCAGCGCGCCATGGACATCGGCGTCAACGAATACATGGGCAAGCCGTACCAGGAGCAGGAGCTGATCGAGACCATCCGTTCCCTGGCGGGCGTCGCGGCCTGAGCCGGGCCCGCCATGGATGCCAACCATACCCGCGTCGCCATTCTCGCCGCCAGCAGTGAGCAGGGCGAGACCCTGCGCGGCCTGTTGCAGCCGGTGGGCCTACAGGTCGTGCACTGTGGCGGCCTAGGGGAGGATGCCCTGGCGCAACTGGACGCCAGCACCGCCGACGTCCTGCTGGTGGATCTGGGCGGCGAGGTGGAGGCCGAGGTGGCACTCATCGACGCCCTCCTCGAACACAGCAGCCTGCCCATGATGTTCCACGACAGCAGTCCGCAGGGTGGGCGTACCAGCCCGCAGTGGGCGCGCCGTCTGGCGGGCAAGCTGTCGGCCATGGCGGCCGAGGCGCCGGTGGAGGCCGTGGCGGCCGTGGCGGCCGAAGCGGCACCGGCCGTGCCACAGGCGACGCCGGCGGAGCTCAACGTCTGGGTGCTGGGGGCCTCCCTGGGCGGACCACAGGCGGTGCGTGAGTTTCTCGCCGCCGTGGATGCCGACCTGCCGGTGGCCTTCGTCCTCGCCCAACATATCGGCGCCAACCACGTGCAGACTCTGGCCGATCAGCTGGACCGTATCAGCCCCTTCCGCGTCATGGTCGGCCGCCAGGGCCACGCCCTGCGTCACGGCGAGGTGGTGCTGGCACCGGCGGATCGCCAGCTGAAGCTCACCAGCGACGGCTATGTGGCCCTCGGCGAGGCCCCCGCCGAGGCCATCTACAGCCCCAGCATCGACCACGTGATGCAGGCGGTGGCCGCCACCCACGGCGCCAGTGGTGGCGCCATCGTCTTCAGCGGCATGGGGGACGATGGCGCCGAGGGTTGCGTGGCGGTGGCGCGTGCCGGCGGTGTGGTGTGGGCACAGGACACCCAGAGCTGCGTCATCAGCAGCATGCCGGATCACGCGCGCAAGACCCACACGGTGACATACAGCGCCAAACCGCGGGATATCGCCGCCCATCTGCTGGCGTTCTACCAGGACGCCTGAACGGCGCCCAGAGCGAGGAGAAGAAACATGAGTCAGGTCGAGAACAGTCTGCGCGGGCAGTTGATCCCCTTGGCCGGGATGCAGCTGTTACTGCCCACCACCAGCATCGCCGAGATCGTCGACTGGCAGGTGCCGGCGGCCGTCACCCCGGCCCCGGACTGGTTGCTGGGCCGCCTCGAGTGGCGCGGCCTGCAGCTGCCGCTGATCTCCTTCGAGGCGGCCTGCGGCCGGCCGCGCGGCGAGATCGGCCGGCGTGCCCGCATCGCCGTGCTCAACGGCATCGGCGGTCACCCCGAGTTGCCCTTCTATGCCCTGCAGACCGAGGGCATTCCCCACCTCAGCCTGGTCGACGAGGGCAACCTCGAGGCCATCACCACGCCGGACGAGCCGTTGCCCCTGGCGCTCGGCTACGCCCAGCTCGACGGCAGCACGGTGGTCATCCCCGACCTCGACGCGCTGGAGGCCCTGCTGCGCGCGCAGGGCTTGAAGGTGGTGGAGGACGACGCCGCCTGAGCCGGCGGGCCCTCAGTCGCGGGTGGCCAGTTCGATGCCCTCGCGTGCCACCTGCGCCATGAGCGCGATCTCCTCTTCCTCGATCACGTAGGGCGGCATGAAATAGATCACGTTGCCCAGCGGGCGCAGCAGCACGCCGCGCTCGAGGGCGTGGCGGTAGACCCGCAGGCCGCGCCGCTCGCGCCAGTCGTAGGGCGTGCGTGTCGCCTTGTCCTGCACCATCTCCAGGGCCAGGATCATGCCCCGTTGCCGCACGTCTCCGATGTGCGCATGTCCGGCCAGATCGGCCACCGATTCCCCCATACACTGTGCCAGGCGACAGTTTCGCCCCAGCACGTCTTCCCCGGCGAAGATGTCTAGGGTAGCGAGGGCCGCGCTGCAGCCCAGCGGGTTGCCGGTATAACTGTGCGAATGGAGGAAGGCGCGCAGGGTCTGGTAGTCGTCGTAGAAGGCGCCGTAGACGCGGTCGGTGGTGAGCACCGCGGCCAGCGGCAGGTATCCCCCGGTGAGGCCCTTGGAGAGGCACATGAAGTCGGGCGAGCAGGCGGCCTGCTCGCAGGCGAAGAGGGTGCCCGTGCGGCCGAAACCCACGGCGATCTCATCGGCGATGAGGTGCACCCCGTGGCGGTCACAGGCCTCACGCAGCAGGCGCAGGTAGAGCGGGTCGTACATGCGCATGTTGCCGGCACACTGCACCAGGGGCTCGACGATGACCGCGCAGACCTCGTCGGCGTGTTTTTCGAGCAGCGCCTCCATGGCGGCGAATTGGCGGCGGGCAAAGGCGGCGGGCGTCTCGCCGGGCTCGGCGAGGTAGGCATCGGGGGAGGGGGCGGTGATGGGCTGCAGCAACAGGGGGCGGTAGGTCTCCTTGTACAGGTCGACGTCGCCCACGGCGAGGGCGCCCAGGGTCTCGCCGTGGTAGCTGTTGGCCAGGGTGATGAAGCGGGTCTTGCGTGCCTGCCCCTGGTTGCGCCAGTAGTGGAAGCTCATCTTCAGCGCCACCTCCACCGCGGCCGAGCCGTTGTCGGCATAGAAGACACGCTTGAGCGAGGGCGGGGTGATGGCCACCAGGCGTTCCGCCAGCTCGATGGCCGGGGCGTGGCTGAAGCCGGCCAGCAGCACGTGCTCCAGCTGGTCGACCTGGGCCTTGAGGCGGTCGCCGATGCGCGGGTTGGCGTGGCCGAACAGGTTCACCCACCAGGAGCTGATGGCATCCAGGTAGCGATGGCCGTCGAAATCCTCCAGCCAGACCCCCTGGCCGCGCCGGATGGGGATCACTGGCAGCTGTTCGTGATCTTTCATCTGCGTGCAGGGGTGCCAGAGCACGCCCAGGTCACGGGCCATCCACTCGTTGTTGTGCATGTCGCCTCCATGGGCACTACGGGGCCTCAGGATACCTGCGGCCGGCCCGTGCGGGAAATCGGCCAGCGGGTCGGGCAGTAAAAGGCGGTGGACAAAAAAAACGGCCCTGGGGAAGGGCCGTCAAGGTAACCACTGACTTGGGTGGTTGGGGGAGGTTAGTCACCTATCAATTTAGTCGGTCTATCGGAATAGTCAAGTCGTCCACTCGGTTTTTTCGGCGCAGGTCACACCTCGCCGTAGCGCAGGCGGTCGCCCAGCCAGCGGCGGATGAGGGGTGCCACCCGTTCCGGGTGTTGGCGCAGCAGGTTCTCGGCGCACTGGCCGACGGCGGGGATCAGGGCCTGATCCCGTTGCAGGTCGGCGATACGCAGCTGGATCAGGCCGGTCTGGCGGGTGCCGAGGAGCTCGCCGGGGCCGCGCAGTTCGAGATCGCGGCGCGCCACCTCGAAGCCGTCGTTGGTTTGGCGCAGGGTGGCCAGGCGTGCGCGCGCGGTGTGTGACAGGGGTGGCTTGTAGAGCAGGACGCAGCTGCTCTTGGCGTTGCCGCGGCCGACCCGGCCGCGCAGCTGATGCAGTTGCGAGAGGCCGAGACGCTCGGCGTTTTCGATGATCATGAGGCTGGCATTGGGCACGTCCACGCCTACCTCGATGACCGTGGTGGCCACCAGCAGGTCGATGTCGCCGGCCTTGAAGGCGGCCATGACGGCGGCCTTCTGCGTCGCCTTGAGGCGGCCGTGCACCAGGCCCACGCGCAGGTCGGGCAGGGCGGCGTGCAGGGCCTCGGCGGTCTCCTCGGCGGTCTGGCACTGCAGCGCCTCGGATTCCTCGATCAGGGTGCAGACCCAGTAGGCCTGGCGCCCCTCGCGGCAGGCCGCGTGTACCCGTGCCACCACGGCGTCGCGGCGGTCGTCGGCGATGACCACCGTGTCCACCGGGCGGCGCCCCGGGGGCAGTTCATCGATCACGGAGACGTCGAGATCGGCGTAGGCGGTCTGTGCGAGGGTGCGGGGGATGGGCGTGGCGGTCATGATCAGCTGGTGCGGGTAGCGGTCGTCACGGGCGCCTTTTTCACGCAGGGCGAGCCGCTGGTGCACGCCGAAGCGGTGTTGTTCGTCGATGATGGCGAGGCCGAGGCGATGGAACTCGACCCCCGCCTGGAACAGGGCCTGGGTTCCCACTACCAATCGAGCGCTGCCGTCGGCGAGGGCGGACAGGGTGGCCTCACGCTTGCGCCCCTTGCTGCGCCCGGAGAGCCAGTGCACCGCCACGCCGAGGGGCGCCAGCCAGG
>JANTGX010000143.1 GCA_024762755.1 Gammaproteobacteria bacterium | reverse complement strand
GGCCCCTGCAGTGGCTGTCATGGGCGTGACGGCGTCACCTCCCGCGGTGGCGCGCCCTTTCTCGCCGGCCAGCACCCTGAGTATCTGATCGCCGCGATCCGTGAATACGTCATTGGCGCGCGTCCGCACGAGCGCATGCGCGACGCGGTGGTTTCCCTCACCGACGCCGAGCGCGAGGCCGTGGCCAACCACTATGCCTCCCTCGAAGGCCCCTGGAAGGGGGCGCAGAAGGCCAAGCCCGCGGCCAAGGGCATCAATCCCAAGGCGATACGGGCGGGCAAGCGCATCGCCCGACAATGTACCTCTTGTCACGGTGACCACGGCATCAGCACCCGGCCGGGGGTGCCCAACCTGGCCGGCCTGGAGCCCGACTACTTCAAGCGTTCCCTGCGGGCCTATCTCAAGGGCGAGCGCACGGGCGCCGAGATCATGAAGAACTTCAAATACGCCCTGACCAAGCGCGACATCGACAACCTCGCCGCCTATTTCGCCAGCCTCAAACCGGCCCGTACGTCCCTGGCCGTGCCTGGCAACGTCAAGGCCGGCGCCAAGGCGGTGAGTTCCTGCGTCGGTTGCCATGGCGACAAGGGCAACAGCATCAACCCGGACATCCCCAGCCTGGCCGGGCAGAATGGCCGCTACCTCATCGTCGCCATGAAGCACTACCGCGACGGCGAGCGCAAGAATGCCCTCATGCGCAAGGCCCTGCACGGATTCCGCGACCGCACCATTCAGAACATCGCCGCCTACTACTCACGCCAGACCCCGGCCTCGCCGACCAGTGGCGAGAGCAGCAAGCCCGGTGTGTTCGATCCCATCGGCGACGGCGGCCGCCTCGCCGCCACCTGTGACGGCTGTCACGGCAAGCATGGCAATGGCGGGCTGAAGGGCATCCCCCGGCTCACCGGTCAGCATCCGGACTACCTGTTCGACGCCATCAAGGCCTATCGCGAGGGTGCGCGCAAGAACGAGAACATGCAGATGTTCGCCAGCAAGCTGAGCGACCTGGCCATCGAGAAGGTGAGCCTGTTCTACGCCACCCAGGCGCCCACGGCCAACACCAAGCCGGGCAAGGGCGATATGGCGGCGGGCGAGAAAATCGCCAGTGCCTGCACCGCCTGTCACGGTGAGCAGGGTGTGAGCAAGGATCCCAAGGTCCCCAGCCTGGCGGCGCAGGACGCCGGCTACCTGGTCTCGGCCATCAACGAGTACGCCTCGGGCAAGCGCGCGCACGAGGCCATGCGCGATGCGGTGAAGGAACTCGACAAGGCGGCGGTGCGCAACGTGGCGGCCTACTTCTCGGTGCAGACCGCGGCGCAGCCCGAATTCCGTCGGCCCGAGTCCCCGCAGGTCTGGATCGCCAAGTGCGAGCGCTGCCACGGCCCCAATGGCAACAGCGTGCAAGCGGACAAGCCCATCATCGCCGGTCAGTTGCAGCCCTACATGACCCAGGCCCTGATCCAGTATCGCGATGGCAAGCGCCGCCACACCATGATGAATGCCATGTTGGGCGAGGCCAGCCTGAGCGAGATCCATGCCCTCTCGGCGCACTATGCACGGCAGACCAAGACCCCACGCAAGGTGGTGGTGCCGGAAGAAGCGGCGCAGGCGCCGGCGCAGCAGCCCGCGGAGCAGCCCATCTCCGAACGGTTGGCAGCACCACCCAAGCCCGCCCACGACTGAGGGTGTCGGCCCGACGCACGAGGCCCCGTCGGCGTCTGTCGGCGGGGCCTCGCGTGTCTTTGCGGCCTGTGAAGGCGGAAGGTGAGCGGGCCGGCAGGGGGCGTCCCGCAAGCGTCGGAACGGCGTGTGCTCAGCGGCTCTTGGCCACCCCGGTCCAGCGCATGTTGCCGTGGTGCCAGCGTTCGGCGTGGCGGCGCGCGTCGGCCTCTGCCTCCTCGCGTGTGCGCCGGCACTCGCGGCTGTACCAGCCCTCGAGGTTGTGCAGGCTGTGGGTGCAGAAGGCGTAGTAGGGCCTTTCCGGCGGGCAACTGCCGGCCTCGGGGAAGTTGCCGGCGGCCCCGGCCGTCGTCGCCAGGCCGGCCAGGAGCAGGGCGAGCAGGCGCAGTCGGCGTCTCATAGGTAGAGCCGGCGCAGCTCGGGCTCGGCCCCGCTGCGCTCCCACATGGTGTCGAAATCCTTCTGCAGCAGGCGTACCTCGCCGGGGTTGTTGAACCAGGCCTTGCCCTCGAAGCGCCCGGCGTGGGGGCGGCGCAGCCCCCCCAACTCGTCCACCAAAAGGAAGCCGTCGCAGCGCTCCTGATCTTCATCGGCGGCGCGATGGATGAAGATGCGGCTGCTGAGGCGCCGGGCCAGTTCCACGAGGCGGTGGCCGCGGTGTATGGCCTGGTTGGGATTCTGCATGAGGATGAAGACCTTGGAGCGCTCGGTGCGCAGGGCCAGCTGTTTCACGGCCTCGATGAAGGCTGCGTTGTCGAACAGGCGCGGGTCGAGATCGTGGGTGAACAGACGGAGGGACTTCGACCCCTGCTGCACCAGGGTCAGGGCGGTCTCGCGCGTCTCGTCCAGGGCGTGCAGGTAGCGCTCCTCGCGGTCGATGCCCAGTCGCGGGTCACTGGGCGCCGTCGGTGCGTCCTCGGCCGGCGTTAGTGTCAGCTGCATGCGGCGGTGCAGGATGCCGGCGTCCATGAACACCTCACCCACCGCCTCGAAGCCATGGCGCTCATAGAAGCCCAGGGCCTGGGTCTGCGCATCGAGGTGGATCTGGGCCAGGCCCTGCGTCCGGGCGGCCTGGATCAGCGCCAGCAGCACGGCACGGCCGACCCCCTGCCCGCGCCAGGCCGGCAACACCGCCATGCGGCCGAGGTGGCCGTCGGCCAGCAGGCGACCGGTGGCGATGGGCTGGTCCTCGGCGTAGGCGAGTACGTGCAGCGCGGCGGCGTCACGCCCGTCCCATTCCAGGGCCTCCGGGACATGCTGTTCGTCGATGAACACGGACCGACGCAGGCGGCGCAGATCGGCCTCGGCCGCCTGCCATGTCACCGTCTCGGTGCGGAATTCGCCATTCATGGGGTCTCTCCCTCGTCGTCGATAAGTTCGACATAGCCGCTGGCGTACAGTTCGCCAAGCAGGGCCAACCAGGCCTCGGCCTCCAGGGCTAGCGCGTCGCTGTCCAGCCGCCGGTGGTCGCACAGGGCCATGGCCGCCGGGGCGCCGGCGTCGTCCACGGCATAGGCGGTGCCGTCGACGAACAGGGTCAGCCCGCTCGCCTCGCGCAGAAAGGCGAAACGGACGTCCTCGCTGCGCCGCAGGCCGCCGGCCCGTTGGATGGCATTGCGCAGGGCCAGGGGCTCCAGGGCGACCGCCGGCGGCTCGGCCAGGAGGCCGGACTTGGCCTCGGTGACGAAGCGGCCGAACCACTGATCCAGGGCCGCGTCGTCGGCCAGTAGGCCGCGCAGGGCCTGGCGCACCCGCTGCCGCGCGGCGGGCGTGATCTCGCCCGGGTGGGCCTGCAGGCAGAGGTCGGGATCGGCATAACGGTCGTGCTCCGTCAGGTGGGTGACCGCCTCGTCGACATAGGCGGTGATCATCTCTGCCAGGCTGGGGCTGCGGAAGCCCACGGAGAAGGTCATGGCGTCTTCCAGGGCCACACCATGATGCGCCACGCCCGGCGGCAGATAGAGCATGTCGCCGGGTTCCAGGATCCATTCGTCGGTGGCCTCGAATTCGCGCAGGATGCGCAGGTCGAGGCCGGCGATCAGGTTGTCCTCCGCCAGCGGCCGGGTGTCGATCTGCCAGCGTCGCCGGCCCAGGCCCTGCAGCAGGAAGACGTCGTATTGATCCACGTGCGGACCCACGGAGCCCTCCTGGGGGGCGAAGCTGACCATGACGTCGTCCACCCGCCAACGGGGGATGAAATCGAAGCGCTCCAGCAACTCGGCCAGCGCCGGCACGTGTCGATTGCACTCTTGCACCAGCAGGGTCCAGTGGGTCTCCGGCAGGGTGGCGAAGCGGGCCTCGTCGAAGGGGCCTTGGGCCAGGCTCCAGGGCTCGGGGCCGTCGCGCTCGAGGACGATGCGTGACTCCACCTCGGCCTCGCAGGCCAAGCCGGCCAGTTCGTCCGGCTCCAGGGGGGGGCGAAAGCCCGGCAGGGCCTGGCGGATCAGCAGGGGACGCTTCTGCCAATACTGGTCGAGAAACTCGCTGGGGGCGAGGCCGCCGAGGAGGGGCTTGCTGCTCATGGCGCTCCTTTGATCTGGTGTGCGGGTTTGGGGTGCGAGGGTGCGGAGGTCGGCGACACTATACCAGCGGCAAATCGCGGACAAAAAAAAGCCGCATCGGGGATGCGGCGAGAGGAGGAGGTGACCGCCGCGGGATCGCCAAGGGAGGGAGACGAGGCGGCAGTCGAGATCCAGGATACGGATCCTGACTGAATCCATCGTGAATAGAGATCACCTGATTATCGTGAGGGATGATATGGCAGCTGTCGCGGGTGTGTCGTCGCAAGGGGGCGGCGGCGCGGTGCGGGGGCAGACAGGGCCGGTCGGGGCAAAAAAAACGGGGCGCTAGTGGCGCCCCGAGAAGGGAGAGTAATGTCACGGCCGGACCCGGGGGGAGAGGCCGACCGCACGAATCTACTAGCAGGTAGTGTGCCAACTCGCGGGGCCGAGGTGCCGGGTGTCGCCCGTGGGCCAGTGTTGCCGTAGGCGGGGGAGGCGGCGATGGCCCGAATCGCCGGCCGTGGCTGGGCGATGAAGGCGCGTGGCTCGCTGGCCAATGGTGGTGGAGGGGGTTCGTCGCGCGCGGTGGCCTTCTGCGTTCTCCGCCACTACCTCCGCCACTACCTCCGCCACTACCTCCGCCACTACCTCTGCTACTACACCCTCGCGGCGACGGTTTTCCGTGGCGGGGCGCCGGAAAACCGTCGTCTCGGCGGTTGCGGTGTCAGATTCGCCGCGCCTGCTCGGCGGCATTGCCGATATAGCTGGCGGGGGTCAGGGCGAGCAGTGTCGCCTTGGCCTCCGGCGGGATCTCCAGCGCGCTGACGAAGGCCTGCAGGCGTTCGCGGTCGATGCCGGTGCCGCGGGTCAGTTCCTTGAGTTTCTCGTAGGGCTTTTCGATGCCGTAGCGGCGCATCACCGTCTGTACCGGCTCCGCCAGCACCTCCCAGCAGTCGTCCAGGTCTTCGTGCAGGCGCTGCGGATTGACCTCCAGCTTGCCCACGCCCTTGAGGGTGGACTGGTAGGCGAGGGTGGAGTGGGCGATGCCCACGCCCAGGTTGCGCAGCACGGTGGAGTCGGTGAGGTCGCGCTGCCAGCGGGAGATGGGCAGCTTGGCGGCCAGGTGGTCGAAGAGGGCGTTGGCGAGCCCCAGGTTGCCCTCGGCGTTCTCGAAGTCGATGGGGTTGACCTTGTGCGGCATGGTGGAGGAGCCCACCTCGCCGGCGACGGTCTTCTGCTTGAAGTAGCCGAGGGCGATGTAGCCCCACACGTCGCGCTCGAAATCTATCAGCACGGTGTTGAAACGAGCCACCGCGTCGAAGTATTCGGCGATGTAGTCGTGTGGCTCGATCTGCGTGGTGTAAGGGTTCCAGGTGAGGCCCAGGTCGCTGACGAAGTCGCGTGCGATCTGCTCCCAGTCCAGCGTCGGGTAGGCCACCAGGTGGGCGTTGTAGTTGCCCACCGCGCCGTTGATCTTGCCCATCAGCGAGACCTCGGCGAGCTGCGCGCGCTGACGCATGAGGCGTGCGGCCACGTTGGCCATCTCCTTGCCCACGGTGGTGGGCGAGGCGGGCTGGCCGTGGGTGCGCGAGAGCATGGGCTGCTCGGCGTGGGCGTGGGCCAGGCCGCGCAGGGCGTCGATGACCTCGTCCATGCGCGGCATCAGGGCCTGGCTGCGGGCCTCGCGCAGCATCAGGCCATAGGCCAGGTTGTTGATGTCCTCGGAGGTGCAGGCGAAGTGGATGAACTCACTCACCGCCTCCAGCTCGGCGTTGCCGGCGATCTTCTCCTTGAGG
>JANTGX010000142.1 GCA_024762755.1 Gammaproteobacteria bacterium | reverse complement strand
ATTTCTTGGCGATGGCGCCGGCTGCCACGCGCACGGCCGTCTCACGCGCCGAGGAGCGCCCGCCGCCGCGGTAGTCGCGCAGGCCGTATTTCTGTTGATAGGTGTAGTCGGCGTGGCCGGGACGGAAGCGGTCCATAATTTCGCCGTAGTCCTTGGAGCGCTGATCCGTGTTGTGGATGATCAGGCCGATGGGGGTGCCGGTGGTCTTGCCCTCGAACACCCCGGAGAGGATCTGCACCCGGTCGGCCTCGCGGCGCTGGGTGGTGTGGCGCGAGGTGCCGGGCTTGCGCCGGTCCAGATCGCCCTGCAGATCGGCCTCGTCGATGGCTAGGCCGGGCGGACAGCCGTCGACGATACAGCCGATGGCCGGGCCATGACTCTCGCCGAAGGAGGTGACGGTGAACAACTTGCCAAACGAGTTTCCAGACATGCGCGCCATTGTAGCGACTTGCCCGGGGGATTTCATGGGCCGGGGGAATTCCTGCCGCGGACCAGGCTCACCAGACGGACCCGCTACCGGCTCAGTGCCCGGCCGCCTCCTGGCGCTTGCGATTCCATTCGGCACGTGCCTTGATGCGCTCGGAAATGGTCATGCCGGTGTAGTCGGGCTCGGGCAGGTCGCTCGCGCCCGCCTTGTCGCGCTGGAGCTGCCTGATGCGCTCCGACAGGCGCAGGGCCGACGCCGATTCGGTCGCGGACGGCTGGGCGGCGGCTGGTGCCGGCGCGGGCTGGGCCGGTGACGGCAAGCTGGGCAGACCGATGGGCTCGTGTATCTGCTCGGCATGTCGCGGTGCAGGCGGGACTACCTCATGGGCCGCGTCAGGGGTGTGGTCGGCCTGCGCCTCGCGCGCCTTGGCCTCGAGCACCCGCCGCTCGCCGATGGCACTGCGGAAGCGGCGCACCGGCGCACTGCCATCCTGCAGGGCGGCCTCGGCACCGGCGGCATCGGCCACCGCGGCGGCCGGATCGAGCAGGGCCTTCTCCGCCTCCTTGTTGAGGACGATGATGGAGATACGGCGGTTAATGGGGTCACGCGGGTGCTCGCGATCGAAGGGGAGACGCGAGGCCAGCCCCACCACCTCGGCGACCTTCTCCGGGGCATAGCCACCGGCCACCAACTCGCGCCGCGCCGCATTGGCGCGCTCGGTGGACAGCTCCCAGTTGGAATAACCCTTGCGGCTGACAAACGGCGTGGCATCCGTATGACCACTGATGCTGACCTTGTTGCTCACCTTATCGATGACCTTGCCGATCTCGCGCAGGATCTCACTCAGGTAGGGCTTGGGCGTCGCCTTGCCGCTGTCGAACATGGGCCGCCCCTCCTTGTCGACGATCTGGATGCGCAGTCCCTCGGGGGTGATATCCAGCAGCAACTGATCCTTGAAGGGCTGCAGGGTCACGCTGCTCTCGATCATCTGCTTCAATTCATCCATCAGAGACTCCAGGCGCTTCTTCTCCGCCTCGATGGCCTGCTGGATCTCGTTCATCTCCGCTTCGCGCGCATCCTTCTTGGAATCGTCGCCGTGCTGGATCTTCTGTCCGCCACCCAGGTCGATGATGTCCGCCTTGGTACCGCTGCCGTCCGCCAAACCCTGGGTCGGGGGACTGAAATACTCGGAGAGACCGGCCTGCTCCTCCTTGGTCGTGGAGGCGATCAACCAGAGCAGGAGGAAGAACGCCATCATGGCGGTGGCGAAATCGGCGAACGCGACCTTCCAGGCGCCGCCATGATGACCATGGCCGCCCTTCTTGATCTTCTTTACGATGATCGCCTGATTTTCCATGGAGTATGCTCGTCTCTGGCCGGGACAGGTGGCTTATTCGGCCTTACCCTTGACGAAATCCTCCAGCTCCTGGAAACCCGGACGGTGGTGGGAATAGAGGGTCTTGCGGCCGAACTCCACGGCGATCTGCGGCGCATAGCCGTTCAAGGTGGCGAGCAGGCAGACCTTGATGCACTCGAAGACCTTGGCCTCGTCCTCATTGATGGCTTTGAGGGAGGCGCCCATGGGGCCAACGAAGCCATAGGCCAGCAGGATACCGAGGAAGGTACCCACCAGGGCCGCCGCCACATGGTGGCCAAGTTCCTCCACCGGGCCACCGATGGAGGCCATGGTGATGACGATACCCAACACCGCGGCGACGATACCGAAACCGGGCAGGCCGTCCGATACCCCCTGAATGGCCGCGGGTACCTGCTCCGCCTCGTGGTGATGGGTCTCCAACTCCACGTCCATCAGGTTTTCCAACTCGAAGGGATTCATGTTGCCGCCCACCATCAAACGCAGATAATCGGCGATGAACTCCAGCACGTGATGATTCTTCAGGATGGACGGGTATTTCTTGAAGATCTCGCTGTTCTCCGGCTCGTCGATATCCGCCTCCAGGGCCATCAGCCCCTCCTTGCGCGCCTTGGAGAACAGATCGAACATGAGGCCCAGCAACTCCATATAGGACTTCTTACTGTGCTTGGAGCCCGACAGCAACGTGCCGATGGAGCCGAATGTGCCCTTGATGACCGTACCGGGATTGGTGATGACAAAGGCGCCGAAGGCCGCACCACCGATGATCAGCAACTCGAATGGCTGCCACAGGGCCACCAGATTGCCGTGTGAGAGGACGAAACCGCCCGCCACACAGCCCAAAACGATGATGACGCCCACTATAAACTTCATAAATACACCCGATCTGTCTGGCTCTCTGAATCGCCAAGACTATCGGCACCCTTCGACCGATCTTGAGGCCGGCCGGAGGAGAAAAATCGATGCAAAATCAGACACAAAATCGTCCATAGACGATTGCGCAACGGGACGATCTGGTTTACCCTAGCGCGCTCTTCACGGCCCCTCCACGGGACCCGTGCAAGATTCCGGAGAAGTGTCCGAGTGGCTGAAGGAGCACGCCTGGAAAGTGTGTATACGCTAACCGCGTATCGAGGGTTCGAATCCCTCCTTCTCCGCCATGTAACACCAGAACCCTAAGCAACTCAAATACTTGGGGTTTTTTATTCACCGCGATTTTGATCCGATGTTACATCGTGGTGATACATAGCGGTTCGCCTGCAGCATCTATCCCATTGAAAAGGAGATGCTGTCATGCACTATCTGATCGCCCCCAACGGAATCTTCTGGTTCCAGATCCGTGTACCCAAACCCCTCGTGCCAGTCCATGGCCAGTTCATTCGCCAGAACCTTCAAACCCGGGACCGGGCCTTGGCCCAGCAACTGGCCTACAGGCTCGCCAGCCACTGGATGGAGCGCGCTTCGCCGCTGAGCGGTTGGGCAGGGAGGGCCCGTTGCCCGAGGTCGAGTCTGTGTTGCAGGGGCAGGTCCCCGTGGCAGCGCCGGCGAACGAGGTAGAGGAGCCATCTCCCACCCGCCAGGGGGAGGCCGCGGAAACCGGTGAAATCGCCACCTTCCAGGACCTCTACCTGTACTGGCGAAAACTGAATCCGGGCTGCCGTCAGAGTACCTACCGCGAGATGCAGTCCGCGGTGAAGCACTTCGCCGGTCACGTCAAGAAGACGCCTGTCGAACTGATTCGGCGGGACATCACCCGCTACCGCGATCATTTGCTCGACAAGAAGTTGGCACGGACCACCGTCGCCAAGAGGATCTCTTTCATCGGCAGCCTGTTGCAGACGGCCGTCGACGGCGGCCTGGTGGAGCACAATGTGAGCCGAGGCCTGCGTATCCCGAAACGCAAGGTGGAATTTCAACGTCGCCGTGCCTTCGACATCGAGGAGTTGGAGCGGATCTTCGACTCACCCGTATACAGCAAGAGGCGCCGCTATCGGGCCGGTGGAGGTGAAGCCGTGGCATGGGTACCCATGCTGGCGTTCGTCACCGGTGCCCGGGTCGAGGAGATCTGCCAGTTACGGGTCGTCGACATCCTCCGTGACGTACAACTCGGCCCGCTCATGCGGATCACCGACACGGCCAAGGACCAGCGCGTGAAGACGATCGGCTCTAGGCGCCAGGTGCCTCTGCACCCAGATCTTATCCAGGCCGGCTTTCTCGAATACGTGGAAGCGGTCGAGGAGCAAGGGCACGAGTGGCTGTTTCCCGACCTCGACCGGGATCACGATGGACGGCGCAGCGGAAACTTCTCCAAGTGGTTTTCACGCTACCTGCGCAGTACGACTGGCTGCGGCATCCTGGACAGCCGGGTCGTCTTCCACTCGTTTCGCCACACGTTCAAGTCCTTTTGCCGTGAAGCGGGTATCGCCGAGGAGGTGCACGACGCCCTGACGGGGCATTGTTCGGCCTCGGTGGGCCGGCGGTATGGCCATGTTCCCGTCAAGACGCTGGTGGCGGCCATCGCGAGCCTGGAACTGCCCGTCCGGCTGCCCCGCATCGCCGTGGGAGAGATGAAATGAAGCGGTCATCGGCCGAATACCGGGCGTGGACCTTGGACGACTGGTCCGAGCACGTCCGCTCCCTGAATGTGGATTCCCTGACGGCCTGGGCCAATGTCTCCCGGACCACCTACAACCGGGCCGTCGCCCTGGGACATCAGCGCGAGGTGGCCCGTGTCCTCGGCTGGCTGCCGCGACTCCAGAATGGCGAGTTGGCACGGATGAGCGACGAGGACTTCGTCGTTCGTTTCCGCGAACGTGATGTGCGAACCATCTCGGACATGTGGCGCGCCGCCCAGCACTGGTGTGAATTTCTCCGCCGGGAAGGGAGACTGGAAGGCATTGCCGAGCGCCTCGGCTTCGGCTACATGATCGAGAGGCACCCCCCGGACGTGGACTACTACCTCGAACGCTGCAAACGAGTCGGTGACCTCACGGCCTGGTGCAAGCTCGACAAGACCGCGGCGGAGGCGGCGAGGAAGCACGGCGTGATGGAGGCAGTACGCGAACGCGCGCCCAGACGGCCGACCCGCGGATACCCGTCGAAGGGCGGGCCGTGCCGCAGTCTGCCAGAGCTGGCGGTGGCGCGGCTGCTGGAGAGCAATGACATCGACTTCGTCACCCAGTTGCAATACCCGTTCACATTCCCCCGGGGCCGGCGGCGCAACAGCGAGTCGGACTTCTACCTGAGCAGAGAAGGCGCCTACGTCGAGGTCTGGTCGGTGTCGGTCGACGACGAGTGTCCGCACTGGGAGGAATACCTAGTGCGTCGGCGCTTCAAGACCGAGATGTGTCACAAGCTGAATCTTCGCATGATCGGCCTGGAGGGGCGGCTGCTGTTCCGTGAGCGCCCGGAGGTATACCTCGATCACATCCACGCGGTCTTTGCCGAGGCCGGCATCCCCCTGAAGGTGAAACTGGATGGGTGGGGCGCCCTATGTCCCGACTATGGGGAGAAGAAAGCTGGCGAGGGCGACTGAGCCGGGTTCGAGGTCCCTGGCGTCCAGCAGTCTGGCCGGGTCGTAGTGGCGGTCATGGATGCCGTCGTCCGCGTGCCCGAGAAACCGGCGCCGGATGCGTGGATCGACGTCCGCCTGACGCATCACGCGGCTGGCGGTGTTGCGAAGGGACTGCAACACCAGCCGGCCATCTTTCGGGAAGAGCTGCTGGATCAACCGGTTGATGCGCTTGCCCGCCGCTCCGCTGCGGATGCCGTAACGGTTTCGGCTGCCTGTCGGGAAGATGTCTCCTCCCTCTGCGATGCGTTTCCTCAACCACGCGTGTAGCTCGGGAAAGTCCCGGCTCCGTAAAGGAAGATGGCGAGCAGAGGAGGACGTCTTCAGTCGTGCCGACCCGGAGCCGGTGTCGCCATGGTCGGCAAGGCGCACCAACCAGCCGTACTCCCTGGATGCGAAGTCACAGGCCCCCAACTGATAGGCCTCTTCCACCCGGCAGGCCAGCAGGAAGATCAGCATGACCAGCATGAGATCCGCTTCCTTCCCACTGTGCAGTTCCCTGAGCAGGGCGGCGAATTGCGTCTGACTGAAGGGAAGGCGCCGGGTGCCAGAGGGTTTGCGGGCGGGCCGGGCGCAGTGGAATATCCCTTTGAAGCGATCCGTCGGGTCGAACGGCCGCAGCAGTGAGC
>JANTGX010000141.1 GCA_024762755.1 Gammaproteobacteria bacterium | reverse complement strand
CGACACCCTGGACGACCGCCAGCTCTCCGCCGGCATCGCCGAGGTGATCAAGTACGGCCTGATCCGCGACGCCGGCTTCTTCGCCTGGCAGGAGGCCAATATGGACGCCCTGCGCGCGCGGCAGCCGGCCGCCCTGGCCGAGGCCATCGAGCGCTCCTGCCGCAACAAGGCCGAGGTGGTCGCCGCCGACGAACGCGAGGCGGGAAACCGCGCCCTGCTCAACCTGGGCCACACCTTCGGCCACGCCATCGAGGCCGCCATGGGCTACGGCGCATGGCTGCACGGCGAGGCGGTGGGTACCGGCATGCTGATGGCCGCCGACCTCTCCCACCGCCTGGGCTGGCTGAGTGCCGCCGAGCTGGCCCGCGCCCGCGAACTCATCGCCCGTGCCGGACTGCCGGTGCACACCCCACCGCAGATGGATGCCGACGACTTCCTTCGCTGGATGGCCGTGGACAAGAAGGTCCAGGACGGCCACCTGCGCCTGGTGCTGTTGAAGGGCATCGGCGAGAGCCTGGTCACCGACGACTACGACCCCGCCGCCCTGCGTGCCACCCTCGAGGCCTTTCACGCCGAGGCCCAAGGTGAACGCTGACGCCCCCTGCAGCCTCGCCCCCTACGCCAGCACCGAGGCCAATTCGCGAGGCCGCCTGCACCCGGAGCCGCCGCCTCAACACCGCAGCGAATTCCAGCGCGATCGCGACCGCATCGTCCATTCCGCCGCCTTCCGCCGCCTGGAATACAAGACCCAAGTGTTCGTCAACCACGAAGGCGACATGTTCCGCACCCGCCTCACCCACTCCATCGAGGTGGCGCAGATCGGCCGCTCCGTGGCGCGCATCCTCGGCGTCAACGAGGTGCTCACGGAGACCATCGCCCTGGCCCACGACCTCGGCCACACGCCCTTCGGGCATGCCGGCCAGGACGCCCTCAACCGGTGCATGCGCGACTATGGCGGCTTCGAGCACAACCTGCAGTCGCTGCGCATCGTCGATCAACTGGAGGAGAAATACGCCGAGTTCGACGGCCTCAACCTCACCTTCGAGACCCGCGAGGGCATCCTCAAACACTGCTCTGCGGGCAATGCCCGCCACCTCGGCGAGGTGGGTGAACGCTTCCTGCAGAAGCGCCAGCCCGGGCTGGAGGCGCAGATCACCAACATCGCCGACGAGATCGCCTACAACAATCACGACATCGACGACGGCCTGCGCGCCGGCCTGCTCGGCATCGAGAAACTGCGTGAGGTCCAGCTGTTTGCCGAGCAATACGACAAGGTGATGGCGGCCTACCCCGGCCTCGAGACGCGCCGCGCCATCCACGAGATCATCCGCCGCATGATCAACCGCCAGGTGACCGACCTCATGGACACCACCCGCGCGCGTCTGACCGAATGCGCGCCGCAGACGCGCGATGACATCCTCGCCCAGGCCGAACCGCTGGCCGCCTTCAGCCCCGCCATGCGGCGCATGAATGGCGAACTGAAGCGCTTCCTGCATGAACACCTCTATCGTCACTACCGCGTGCATCGCATGACCTCCAAGGCACGCACCATCATCGACGAACTGTTCGCCGCCTTCTTCGGCGACACTCGCCTGCTGCCCCCCGAGGCACAGCGCAAGGCCCGCTCGCTGGAGGCGGAGAGCGGAGCCAGTGGCCGCGCACGTGCCGTGGCGGACTACATCGCCGGCATGACCGACCGCTACGCGATCCAGGAATACGACCGTATCTTCACCCCCGCCACGCTCACCTGACACGCCCATGCGCTTCCAGTAACCTTTGCCCATGCGCATCTACCTGCAGACCCCGCCGACCAGCGAGGCGGCGCCCCGCTACTACCATCTGTTCCTGCAGAAAGACCTGCTCGACGGCTGGAGTCTGGTGCGTGAATCGGGTCAGCAGGGCAAGTCTGGCCGGGTCAGCAAAAAACACTACGCCGCCCGCGACGAGGCGGTCGACGCCCTCATCCGGGCGCGCGACGCCCAGCTCAAGCGGGGCTACCGCGTGGTCTTCGTCAAGGGCGACTGAGCCATGCCAGACAGCGCCCCCTATCTCGCCTTCTACGGCCTCTCCCGCGAACCCTTCGCCGATGCCGTCGAGTTCGACCTGTTCTATGCCGAACCACGACGCACCCAGCGACTCGACATCCTGCTCCATCTCACCCAGTTCAGTGACGAACTGCTGCTGGTCATTGGTCCCGCGGGTAGCGGCAAGAGCACCCTGCTGCAGCAGTTCGCCGCCCGCGCCCTGACCTCCTGGCGCGTGGCGCGCATCGAGGCCGGCGAGGGCCTCGACCTGCGCGACCTCATCGAACAACTGCACCAGCAGTTCGACCTGGGCGTGGGCGGCGCCACCCACGCCGAGCTGTTGGAACACCTGCAACATCACCTCGACGGTCTCCTGCGCAACGCCCAGCAGGGCGTACTGCTGGTGGACGACGCCCATCGCCTCAGCATCGGCGCCCTGCAACGCCTGCTCTCACTGGCCGCCGAGCGCAGCTATACCGACCGCCCCCTGCTCCGGGTGATCCTCTTCGGTGAGCACGAGCTGCAGGAGAAACTGGCCCATCCCCAACTCGCCGCCTTCGCCGACCTGCCGCAGCGGGTCATCGATCTGCCGCCCTTCGACGAAGAGCAGACCGCGCACTACGTCCTGCACCGCCTCTCCAGCGCCCGCTTCGCCGCCGGTGAACCCTTCACCGAGGCCGCCTTGCACAAGCTCTACAGGCAGTCCGGCGGCTGGCCCGGCAAGATCAACGCCCTGGCCCGGCAAAAACTGCTGGACTCCCTGCCCAAGCCGGAGGGCCCACCGGATCTGCCCGGCATCTCCGACCGCGACCTGTACCGGCCACGACGCCTGCTGGCCCTGGGCGCCACCCTGCTGGGGGTGTTCGGCCTGTTCCTCTGGACCCTCTTCGCGCCGTCTTCGGACGGCGACGGACAGGCCGCCCGCCAGCAGACCCTCACCCTGCCACCCCAGGCCGCGACCGCCCCCGCCAAGGCGGTGCGGCCACAAGAGACCCCGCAGCCGCGCGCCTTGGGCGAGGGCCAGACCGCGCCGCATGAGAGGTCCGGAGTCACGGGGCAGAGCGAGGCCGTGCTTGACCAGCCGGCTACTGCCGCGACCGAGGTGGCGACCGGCCCCGTCGCAGCGGCAGAGGCCAAACGTCCCCTGCCCACGCCCCCCGCGTCGCCTGCGAAGCCGACGGCCGCGCCGATCACCGACGTCACC
This sequence comes from Gammaproteobacteria bacterium, assembly GCA_024762755.1. GTDB lineage: Bacteria > Pseudomonadota > Gammaproteobacteria > SZUA-152 > SZUA-152 > JANTGX01. Next base: position 2,780 of record JANTGX010000141.1, on the reverse strand, counting down.
CCACCACCGGCCAGGGACCTCCCCACCGCTGCCGCAGAGCCGCCCGAGGAGGCCGGCAAGCCGCCCGTGACACCCGCCACGGCAGAGGCCAGCAGCAGACAGACAGACACCCTGCCCGACTGGCTACCCCCGCGCCGCAATGCCTGGCTGCTGGCCCGCGACCCACAGCACTACACCCTACAACTGGTGGCCGGGGAACACCTGGAGACCCTGCAGCGCTTCCTACGCGAGCATTCCCTCGACGCCGATCGACTCGCCGTCTACCAAACCACCCGCCAGGGCCGGCCCTGGTATGCCCTGGTCTATGGTGAATACGCCGACAAGGCACAGGCCCAGGCCACACGCCAGAGCCTGCCCCGTTCACTACGCCGCCTCAAACCCTGGATCCGCGATTTCGGCAGCATCCAGCACCAACTCCGCCACTGATCGCCCGCCCCGGCCCACCACCCAAAACGGCCGCCACATTGAACGCAAACCGGCCGGCCAGTATACTTGGCGGCCCTTTCGCCCGCGGTATTCCCCAAGAAAGGGCCGTTATTCCAGGGATTCTTTGCACTACACCCCGGGGATACAGGCCCCAGAATGCACAAAACGGAACCGCGACGCACAGGCCCCATCGATACACAGCTCCCGCGCATTGCGTGGCGGCGACAGGCGAAGACAGATTATGCAATCAGACGCTGCAGAAGAATTGAAAGATGCTGGCGGGCTCTATCGTCCGCAGTTCGAGAAGGACAACTGTGGCTTCGGCCTGATCGCCCAGATGGACGACAGGCCCAGCCACTGGCTGGTGGAGACCGCCATCGCCGCCCTCGGCCGCCTGACCCACCGCGGCGCCGTGGCCGCCGATGGCAAGACCGGTGACGGTTGCGGCCTGTTGCTGAAGAAACCGGACGCCTTTCTGCGCAGCCGCGCTGCCGAGCTGGGCTATGGCCTCGGCGAGCACTATGCCGTGGGCATGGTGTTTCTCAACACCGATCCCGTCCTGGCCGCGGCGGCGCGACAGACCCTGGAGAGGGAGCTCGAGGCCGAGGGGCTCACCGTCGCCGGCTGGCGCGAGGTACCCACCGACCAGAATGCCTGTGGTGAAGAGGCCCTGAAGAGCCTGCCGCTGATCGAGCAGGTCTTCGTCAATGCCGCCGAAGGCATGGCCGAAACCGACTTCGAGCGCCACCTGTACATCGCCCGCCGACGCACGGAGAAGGCCATCAAGGCCCGTGGCGACCAAACCTTCTACATCCCCAGCCTGTCTTCGCGCGTGATCTCCTACAAGGGACTGGTGATGCCGGCCTATCTGCCGGTGTTCTACCAGGACCTCGCCGACGAGCAACTGGAATCCGCCCTGGCGGTATTCCATCAGCGCTTCTCCACCAACACCTGGCCGCAGTGGCGCCTGGCCCAGCCCTTCCGCTATCTGGCGCACAACGGCGAGATCAACACCATCGCCGGTAACCGCAACTGGTCCCTGGCCCGCAGCCACAAGTTCGAGACCCCGACCATCCCCATGGAGGACGTGCGTCCGCTGGTCTCCATGACCGGCTCCGACTCCAACAGCCTGGACAATATGCTGGAGGTGCTGCTCGCCGGCGGTATGGACTTCTTCCGTGCCATGCGCCTGCTGGTGCCGCCGGCTTGGCAGAACGTGGCCAACATGGACCCGGATCTGCGCGCCTTCTACGAATACAACTCCATGCACATGGAACCCTGGGACGGCCCGGCCGGCATCGTGCTCACCAACGGTCGCTACGCCGCTTGTGCCATGGATCGCAACGGCCTGCGTCCGGCACGCTGGGTGATCACCCGGGACCGCCACATCACCCTCGCCTCCGAGGTGGGCGTGTACGACTACGCCCCGGAGGACGTGGTCGCCAAGGGCCGCCTCAAGCCCGGCGAGATGATCGCCGCCGACACCGAGACCGGTGAGCTGATGCTGCCGGAGGACATCGACGACCACCTCAAGTCGGCCCATCCCTACAAGCGCTGGATGGCCGAAAACGCCCGCCGCCTGGTCTCCACCCTGGACGGCGAGGCCTGTGGCGTGCCCATGGCGGCGGACGAGATCGCCGTCTACCAGAAGCTGTTCCAGGTCTCCTTCGAGGAACTCGACCAGGTGATCAGCGTGCTCGCCGAGGGTGGCCACGAAGCGGTGGGTTCCATGGGCGACGACACCCCCATGCCGGTGCTGTCGCGCCGCGTGCGCTCCCTCTACGACTACTTCCGCCAGCAGTTCGCCCAGGTCACCAATCCACCCATCGACCCCATCCGCGAATCCGTCGTCATGTCGCTGGAGACCTGCTTCGGGCGCGAGAAGAACATGTTCGAGGTGACGCCCAAGCACGCCGACCGCCTGCTGGTAGACTCGCCGGTGCTGTCCGTCTCCAAGTTCGAGCAGCTGTGCGAACTGGACGGCGACGACTACGCCAGCGCCCGTATCGACCTGCACTATCCGGCCGACGGCAGCACCGGCCTGCAACAGGCCATCAACAACATCTGCGACCAGGCCGTGGCCGCGGCGCGCGCCGGCAAGGTGATCCTCATCCTCTCCGACCGCGACATCGCCGCCGACCGCCTGCCGGTGCACGCCCTACTGGCCACCGGCGCGGTACACCACCGCCTGATAGACGAGGGCCTGCGCTGCGACACCAACATCGTGGTGGAGACCGCCACCGCGCGCGACCCGCACCACTTCGCCGTGCTCATCGGCTATGGCGCCACCGCCGTCTACCCCTACCTGGCATACGCCTGCATCCTCGACATGCAGAAAAAAGGCGAAATCGCCG
>JANTGX010000140.1 GCA_024762755.1 Gammaproteobacteria bacterium | reverse complement strand
GCATTGAAGGCCGAGAGGATCAGGATGGGGATGCGGCAGAGCTGGGGGTTGGCGCTCAATTGGCGGGCGGCCTCGATGCCGGCGTGGGGATGTTCGGGAAAGTGGACGTCGAGGATGATGAGGTCCGGCGAGAGGCTGTGTAGCGCCTCGCTCAGGCCCACGGTGTCCGCCCGTGTCTCGATCTGGTGGCCGGCCTCGCGCAGGATCCGCGCAATCGCCTCGCGCTGCTCGGGGTCGTTATCGACGATGAGTATCTTTGCCATGGCTCATGCCTCCTGTGCGTGGTCTGCGGGTAGGCCGACGAGTTGGGCCACCGTTTCGGCGAGCGCCTGCTGCAGCTGCGGCAGGCGTGCCTGCATGGCCTCGCTGAGGCCGCCGTGTGCGAGCCGGTAGGGCTGCACACCGAAGGCCTGCACCGATACGTCCAGGCCCAGTTGGGTGGCGATGGCCAGGGCCTCGGCCAGGCCCAGGCCGTGGGTGGAGAGGCTGCGGCTGTGCGCGATCAGCCGCGCCTCGGCCGCGGGGTGCAGGCGGAAGCGGCGCCAGTCACCGGGTGCGAGGCCCATCTCGGCGCAGTCGACCAGCAACACCGGACCCGGGCACTGCAGCAGGTGATGGGCGAGGTCGAGGGCATCGCTGTCGGCCCATTGTGCGCAGACCACCCCCGCCGTGGGCGCCAGCCCCGCCACCAGGGCCAGGCCGATGCCATCGTCACCGCGCAGCGGGCTGCCGATACCGGCGACGGTGAGGGTGCTCATGGGATGAATTCCACGTCCAGCAGGTGCACCGAGCAGGAAATGCAGGGATCGTAGGCGCGCAGCAGCATCTCCAGGTGCAGGGTCACCTCGTCGCGCGTCATCTCCGCCACCATGCGCGGGGCGAAGGCCTTCATGTCGCGCTCGATGTTGTTGATGTTCTGGCTGGTGGGGATCACCGCGTCGGCGCCGCGGCAGCGGCCCTCGTCGTCGAAACGGTATTCGTGGAACAGCACCCCGCGCGGCACCTCCACCGCCCCGGCGCCGGTGCCCGGCCCCGGCGTGTAGCCGATGTCTTCCTCCACCAGGCCCTCGTCCAGCACCGCCTCGAGCATGGCCAGCGAGTTGTGCGCGCAGTGCACGATCTCCACCACCTGCGCGGCGTTGTTCATGTAGGGATTGAAGCAGGGCACGCGCAGGCCGAGGCGCTCGGCCGCCTCCTGCGCCTTGGGGTGTAACTGGGAATAGTTGTTGTTGACGCGCGCCAGGGCGCCGACCATGTAGGACTCGCGGTGCCAGCGGGCGTACTTGGCGGTGGAGTGGGGCACGGTGAATTCATTGGTTACCCGGCGGTAGTCGGCCACTGGCACGGTCTCACGCGTGTCGGAGCTGTAGATCTCGCCGTCGTACAGGGCGTATTCGTCCGGGTGGGTGAGGGAGACGTATTCGGTCTCGCGCTCGAACGCCGGCACCGCGAGGTCGGCGACGATGCCCACGCTGGCGTCGAGATCGGGCAGGGCGGTGAACAGGTTTTCGCGGATGCCCTCCAGCGCCTCCAGGTCCGGCAGTTTGCGCCAGCCGCGCAGGGTGTTGGCCATGGGGTGCAGGGCACGGCCGCCGATGACGCGGGTGAATTCGTTGGCCAGGTGCTTGAGGGCCAGGGCGCGCTTGACCACCTCGGGGTGGGTCTTGATCAATGGCAGCACGCTGGGTACGCCGACATAGTCCGGCACGGCAAGAAAGTACACGTGCAGGATGTGGCTCTGCAGGATCTGCGACTCGTTGAGCAGCTTGCGCAGACGCCGGCTCTGCGCGCTGACCGTCAGCCCCAGCGCCGCCTCCACCGCCTTGCTCGCCGCCAGCTGGTGGCCGACGCAGCAGATGCCGCAGATGCGACCGACGATCCACGGGATCTCGTGCGGCGACATGCCCTCGGTGAAGCTCTCGAAGAAACGGTTGGCCTCGGTGATGGACAGGGTCAGGTCCTCCACCCGGCCATCGCGTGCGGAGACGCGGATGCTGCCGTGGCCCTCGACGCGGGTCACGTGGTCGACCTCGATGGTGTAGGTCTTGTCGTTCATGCGGTGGCCTCGGCGACTTCTTCGGCACAGAACAGGCGATAGCGGTTGTCGATCTCGGCCTCGCTCAGGCCGTGTTCGCGCAGCAGCTCGCGGTGGGCGGCGAGGTTGGCCCCGGGCAGCAGTCCGCGGCAGCCGTCGCAACGATAGCCGCCGCCGATGCACACGGCGTTGCAGCCGGCCCAGGTGACGGGACCGAGGCAGGTGTCGCCGTGCTCGAAGACACACTCGTTGCCGGCGCGTTTGCATTCGACGCACACCGCCTGCGCGGCGACCCGCGGCAGGGCGCCGGCGATACGGCGCTTGAGCAGCTGGAGGAATTCCTCGCGGTCCACCGGGCAGCCGCGCAGGTGGTAGTCCACCGCCACCACCTGGCTCAGCGGGCGCACCCGGCTGTGTGCCCACAGGGGCCAGTAGTGGGGGTCGGTCTGGGTGCGGTGATAGGCCTCGGGGCCGTATACGCGCAGCATGTTCTCGCCGGGGGCGAGGGCGTTGGAACGGGCCTGTACGTTGCCGTTGTAGGCACAGGCGCCGAGGGATACCAGCCAGTCACAGCGCGCGCGGATCGAGCGCAGGCGTTCGGCGTCCATCTCGCGGTGGATGCTGCCCTCGACGAAGGCGATGTCGAAACGCGGCGCCGTCTCCGACAGGGCCTCGCGGAATTCGACGATCTCCACCAGGTCGAGGATGTGGAGGAAGATGTCCTCGCAGTCGAGGATGGCCAACTGGCAGCCCTCGCAACTGGCCATGTCGAAGAAGGCGATCTTGGGTTTCATGTCAGGGCCTCCGGTAGGGTGGCGACCTCGTCGAAGCGAAACACTGGCCCCGAACGGCAACAGTAGACCTGGTTGATCTGGCAATGGCCACACTTGCCGATGCCGCAGCGCATGCGCCGCTCTAGGTCGACGTAGATCTGTTCGTTCTGCATGCCGCGCGCGGCCAGCGCCATGATGACGAACTTGTACATCACCGGCGGCCCGCAGAGCACGGCAAGGGTGTTGGGGATCTCCAGGTCGAGGCGCGGGATGGGCGCGGTGACCAGGCCCACCTCGCCGTCCCACGGTTGGTGGGCGGTGTCGTTGACCAGGCGGATGACGTCCACGTGCGGCAGCTGCGCCCAGGCGCGCAGCTTGTCGCGGTAGAGTTCGTCGGCCGGCGTGCGGCAGCCGCTGATGAGGGTCACGTGGCCGTAGCGGCGCGGCCGGGCCGCCAGCGGCTCGATGAGCGAGCGCAGTGGCGCCAGCCCCAGGCCACCGGCGACGATGACGGTGTCGCGCTGCTCGAAGTCCTGCAGGTCGAAGCCATTGCCGAAGGGGCCGCGCAGGCCCACCACGTCGCCTGCCTGGCGCTGGTGCAGGGCGTGGGTGAGGCTGCCGCAGGCGCGGATCACCAGTTCCACCTCGCGCTCGTCGCCGGGCCCGCAGGAGATGGAGATGGGGGCCTCGCCCACCCCCGGCAGGGAGAGCATGACGAACTGCCCGGGGCGGTGGCCGAGGGGCGCCTCCAGGGCGAGGCGGAAGTGACGCTCCTTGGCCGTCACCCGCCGGCTGTCGAGGATGCGCGCGTTGCGCGGGATGAGCGGGGCGGGATCGAACTCAGTCATCGGCTGCATGGGGTGCCTCCGAGGCCGCGGCCAGGTCGTTGGCGATGTCGAAGATGTCGATGTCCACCGTGCACTGGTGGCCGCAGCGGCCGCAACCGACGCAGAAGCTGCCGTCGGCGAACTGCGTCGGCAAATAGGCGAGCTTGCGCTTGACCCGGTGGCGCTGGCGAGCGGCGGGGGTGGCGCGGAAGTTGTGGCCACCGGCCACCTCGGCGAACTCGGGCAGCATGCAGCCGTCGGCGCAGCGGCTGCGACTGCCGCAACCGGGGTGTTCGATGTCCAGATCGTCGCGCATGTCGAAGCAGTAGCAGGTGGGGCAGACCAGGTTGCAGGTGCCACAGGAGAAACAGCGTTCGACGTGTTTATCCCACACGGGCGAGTCCCAGGTTTCGTCGACGGCCGCCATCACCTTTACCAGGGGGGCGTCGAACTGACGGCCGAAGGGCTGCGGCCGGTGGGCCTCGGCGCTCTGGCGGCGTTCCTCTGGCGCGTCACAGGGACTGAAACCGGCGTCCGCACAGAGGGCCTCGCCGCGCGGCGTCAGGCATTCCACCAGCTGCTGGCCATCGGCCTGCGGGGTGAGGAAGACGTCGGCCCCCTCGCGCCAGTCGAGGGAACCGGCGGCCTCGCAGAAGCAGTGTGCGTCGCAGGGCTGCAGGCAGTTGCTGGCGATCAGGGTGGTGTGCGCGCGGCGGGTGAGATAGTGGGCGTCGGGCACACCCTCGGCGTTGACGGCGTCCATCAAATGGATGGCCTTGAGGTCGCAGGGGCGGATGCCGGCGATGAGGCGCTCTGTGGGGTCGAGGCAGGGGATGAAACGGTAGCCACCGTCGTCGTCGGGCTCGAAGCGGTAAAGCAACTCCTGCATGGGGGCCAGCAGGCGACCGGGCGGTACCACGCAGGCGCTGGCGCGAAAGGGCTTGCTGGCGGGGGCGTCGTCGAGGCGATCGAGGCGCAGCGGACTGCGCCGGCGCAGTCGCTGGAAGGCATAACTGGCCTTGCCCATGCGCTGCGGCCAGTAGACCTCGTGCCGTTCCGCCTGCCGCCGCAGCCAGTCCTCGAGCGCCTGCTCATTGGCTAGAAATGACGTCATCGTCCGTATCGCCCCCCCACGATGGATGGTCGATAGTGTGTACCGGCGATCGCTGAAAGGGAAGCGCCTGACGCCGACAGGGGTGGCGGCTATACTGGCGCGTGGCGGCATTCAGTGCCCGCTCAGCTCGAGGCGGGATCATGTCGCTGCGTCGAACCACAGGAAAAGCGAGGAGAGGCACCCGATGAGCGCAGGGGCATGAAGACGGCCGGCCGATGGACGTCCAGGACGACCTGGCCTGGCTGGCTGCTGCTGACGGCGGTGGCCGTCGCCGCGGCCTGGCTGACCTATGCCCTGCAGCCGCCACACGAGGAGGCGCTCCCCATCAGCCTGTCAGCACAGGATCGGCCGCCGGCGGATTTCGGCAGCCATTACGGCCTGACCTCCCTCGATACCCCCCTGCGACGCGCCGCCCTGGCCGAGGGCGAGGCCGCCTATGTGACCCTGGTGGAGACCGGCCGGGTGCTCTATTACCAGGATTGTTTCTACTGTCACGGCGACGTGCGTGCCACGCTCCTGCCACCGGGACAGGCACCGAGCCTGGACGACCTGGCGCGGGCCATGGACCTGCAGGAGGCCTTCGTCTTCTGGCGCGACAAGGACGGCAGCGGCGACTGGCACGGACGCCTGAAGCGGGAGGAGGTGCAGCGAGTCGCCGGCTATCTGTACGACACCCTCACTCAGCCGGCGGCGGCGCAGGCGGCCATCGCCCTGCCGCAGGGGATGGCCCTGTATCGCCAGCGCTGCCGTGCCTGCCATGGCGAGCAGGGGCAGGGCGACGGCCCGGCGGCGGCCCATCTGTACCCACGCCCGCGCGATTTCAGCCTCGGCCTGTTCAAGTACAAGACCTCCCCCGGCGACCTGCCGCCGCGCGACGAGGACCTGATCGCCACCATCGAAAGTGGCCTGCATGGCACCGCCATGCCGCCCTGGGGCGAGTTACTGAGCTCGGCACAGATCCGCAGCCTGCTGCCCGTCATCAAGTCCTTCGACGTGAGCGGTACCTGGGCGCCGGAGACGGCCGCCGAGGACGACTTCGACGGTGACGGCCGCTATCTGGGCCGCGATTTCCGCCGCATCGAGGCGCGCGAACCCCTCGACGGCCAAGTGGCCTACAGCGCCGCCTCGGTGGCGCGCGGAGGCGAGGTGCTGGAGAAGATCTGCAGCAAGTGCCATGGCAAGGCCGGGCGCGGCAACATCACCTCCGGCAAGCGCCTGAAGGACGACTGGGGCCGGCGCATCTGGCCGCGCGACCTGACCCATCCCTGGACCTGGCGGG
>JANTGX010000139.1 GCA_024762755.1 Gammaproteobacteria bacterium | reverse complement strand
CCCTGCTGCGCGTGGGTCTCATCGACCTGAATGCCTATTTCGCCGTCACCGAGGCGGCCGGCAGCCTGATCAATTCTTCCTTCGGCATCACGCCGACCATCACCGGCAATGTGCCCACCTCCACCTTTCCCAAGCCGGGTTACGGCCTGATGCTGCAGTCCCGCGAGGATCGCTGGCAGGGGCGCGTGGGGGTGTTCCAGGGCGATCCCAACGACCGCAGCAGCCTGGAGCGCGCGGGCGAGATGGCCCTCGGCGAGATGGTGCACCGCCTGCCGGGGCCGCAGGGGGCCATCTACAAGCTGGGTGTCTGGCAATACGCCAATCCGCGCCTGGCGGGGGCGGCGCACGGGGGGCTGTATGGCATGTGGGTGCAGCCTCTCACGGCGCGCGGTGCGCGGGAGCGTAGCCGGGTGTTTCTGCAGTGGGGGGCGAATCCTGGCGCGCACGGAGGCGATCTGCCCTACTACCTGGGTCTCGGCGCCGACCTGGCGGCGCCCTTCGACGGCCGGGCGCAGGACCGTTTCACCTTCGGCCTGGCGCGGGCCTGGCTGCGCGATCTGCCGGCGGAGACGGTCTACGAGGTGAGTTACCTGCGGGGCCTGACCCGCTCGCTGTTCCTACAGCCCGACGCCCAATATGTGCGCCACCCCAGCGGTACCCTGCCCGACGCCTGGGTGCTGATCCTGCGCCTGCATTTCACGCTATATGAATAGCCCTCGTGGGCTGTCTGACTCGTAGGATGGGTTGAGCGAAGCGAAACCCATCGTCTCCGGCGGACTGCGGATGGTCCTGTCAGCCCTGCTCGAGGGCCTGATCGAGGGCCTTCAGAGTCTGGGTCAGTTCGTCGTCTTCCGAGGCCTCGTCCTGGGCCGTCTCCGTCTCGGCAGAGATCCAGCGCAGGGCGAGCACGCTGATGTTGTCGGCCGAGGGGTAGCTGTGGAATTCCGCCTGATAGGCGAGGCGGTCGACGGCCTTGGGCAGGGTGTTGTCGGCCAGGGTCTCGGCCATTTCTTGCCCATTCACGGGTTCCCACAGGCCGTCCGAGCAGAGCAGCAGGATGTCCTTCTTGTGCAGCGTCGTGCCCTCGCTGAAGGTGGCCTTGGGCAGTTGCTCCGGGGTGCCGACGCAGCGGGTGACGAGGTTGCGCTGGGGATGTTTGCGCAGGTCCTGCGGCTGGAGCTTGCCGGTCTGTAGCAGGTGTTCGACCTTCGAGTGGTCGCGGGTGCGGGTGAGCACGCGGCGGTCACGAAACAGATACAGGCGGCTGTCACCCACGTGGGCCCACCAGGCCCGGCCCTGCTGGATCAGACAGACCACGCAGGTGGTGCGCGGCTGCACCGGCGGGTATTGCTCGGCGCCCTTGCGGATCACCGCCTGGTGGGCCTCGTCGATGAGCACCTTGAGGTAGGCGGTGGGGTCGCCGATGGGCCCTTTGTGGCGTTTGAACTGCTGCAGCATGCTCTTCACCAGGGCGCCAGAGGCGAGCTGGCCGCCGCGATAGCCGCCCATGCCGTCGGCCAGGACCAGCAGCAGGCGCTCGCTGGTCTCGGCCACGCCGAGGCGGTCCTCGTTGACCACGCGGTTGCCGAGGCGGCTGGTCTTGCCGATCTGGTACTTCATCCGCGGAACCACGAGAAGGGGTTGGCCATGCGATCGGGCTGGGCGTCGTCGTCGGCCTGGTCGAGGGCGCCGAGCAGCTCGTCCACGGTCTGCGGCCGCAGCAGGGGGTCGACCTCCATGGCCCAGTCGACGGCGGCCAGCAGGTTGGCCGAGTAGCGCCGTTTGAAGGCGCTGGCGGCGGGCCGCAGGCGGTCGTCCTCCTGGCGGTCGATGGCCGGTGGCGGAGAGCCGCCCTCGATGCAGGCGCGCAGGGTGGCGCCGATGGCGTAGATGTCGGTCCACGGCCCTACGTAGCCACTGGGGTCGTACTGTTCGGCCGGCGAGAAACCGGGCGTGACCACCTGGGCGGCCTGCAGTTTGCGCGTGGTGGCGCGCGGGAACACGGCGCCGAAGTCGAGCAACAGCGGCACCCCGCCGGGGCAGAGGTGGATGTTGCCGGGCTTGATGTCGAGGTGCAGCAGGCCGGTGTCGTGCACCAGGCGCAGGCCGTCGAGCAGAGGCGGGAAGACGGTGCGCAGCAGGGTCTCGCTGAGGCCCCCGTTGTGGGCGCGGATGTAGCCCTGCAGGTTCTTCCCCGGGCGATATTCCATGACCATGTAGACGGTATCGTTGGCGCTGAAGAAGTTGAGCACGCAAACGATGTTGGGATGGCGCAGGCGGGTCAGTGCGGTGGCCTCCTGCAGGAACAGGCGGCGCCCTTCGGCGAAGTTTTCCGCCTGCGCCTCGCTGAGGGGGGTGACATGGCCCTCGGCGGTGCGCTGTGCCAGCCGGCTGGGCATGTATTCCTTGATCACCACCGGCTCGCCCTGCTGCTCGTCGTCGCACAGGTAGACGATGCCGAAGCCGCCGGCGCTGAGGGTCTTGCGTACACGATAGTGGTCCAGGCGGGTTCCGCGGGGCAGTGCGCGCTTGTCGTCGTGCTTGGCTTTGAGGAAAGAGGACATACCGTCTCGGCGCCGGCCTGCGCGTGGATACCGGCCTGGATAGGGGTTAGAATTCGCGCACCTTTGACGAACGGCAGACCGCGAAGCATGATCTGCCGGCCGCCTACCCACCTCGGCCATACGCCTCAGGAAGACACCATGATCCGCAGCATGACGGCCTTCGCCCGCCGCGAAACCAGTACCGAGGAAGGTGATCTGGTCTGGGAGATTAGATCGGTCAACCACCGCTTTTCTGAAGTCAGCCCGCGCCTGCCCGAGGACCTGCGTTCCCTCGAGCCGGCGGTGCGTGCGCGCATCACGGCGCGCATCAAGCGCGGCAAGGTGGACGCCACGCTGCGTTTCCAGCCCCGCGCGGCGGCCGACCAGCCCCTGGAGATCGACCGTGGCCTGGCCACCAAGCTGGCCCAGGTGTCACGCGAGATCGACGGCCTGGTCTACAACCCGGCGCCGATCAATGCCTTCGACATCCTGCGTTGGCCTGGCGTGCTGGTGGCCCCGCAGCGGGACCTGGAGCGCCTCGCCGAGGCCGCCCTGGCCCTGCTCGACGAGACCCTGGACGAGCTGCTGGCCAGCCGCGAGCGCGAGGGCGCACAACTCAAGGCCATGATCGAGCAGCGCTGCCAAGCCATGGCCGAGCAGGTGGCCGCCCTGCGCGCCCATCTGCCGGCCCTGCAGGCCAGCCTGCACGAGCGGCTGCGGGCCAGTGTCGCCGCCCTCGGCGAAGAGCTGGACGCCGAGCGCCTGGCCCAGGAGGTCGCCCTGCTGGCGGCCAAGGCCGACGTGGCGGAGGAGCTGGACCGCATCGACACCCACCTGAAAGAGGTGCAGCGGGTGCTCGAGCAGGACGAGCCGGTGGGCCGGCGGCTCGACTTCCTCATGCAGGAACTCCATCGCGAGGCCAACACCCTCGGTGCCAAGGCGGCGGACAGCGAGCTGAGCCGCGCCTCGGTGGAACTCAAAGTGCTCATCGAGCAGATGCGCGAACAGGTGCAGAACATTGAATGATTCAGGCGAACAGGCCGTAGACCGCGGCACCCTCTATGTCGTCTCCGCCCCCTCCGGCGCGGGCAAGACCAGCCTGGTCAAGGCCCTGCTGGCGAGCATGGACGGCATCGTCGTCTCCGTCTCGCACACCACCCGGCCCAAGCGCCCGGGCGAGGTGGACGGCAAGGACTACCATTTCACCGACGAGGCGCACTTCCGCGCCATGATCGAGGCCGGCGAATTCCTCGAATATGCCCAGGTGTTCGACAACTTCTACGGCACCTCGCGTGGCGCCGTCCTGTCCTGCCTCGAGCGGGGCGAAGACGTGATCCTGGAGATCGACTGGCAGGGCGCGCGACAGGTGCGCGAGCAGTTTCCCGACTGCCGCAGCATCTTCATCCTGCCACCGTCCAAGGCCGCCCTGCGCGAGCGCCTGACCGGCCGCGGGCAAGACAGCGAAGCGGTGATCGCCCGCCGTCTGCGCGATGCCGAGGCCGACATGACCCACTACGACGAGTTCGATTTCGTGGTGGTCAATGACGTCTTCGAGCGGGCCTTGAAAGACCTCGAGGCCATCGTCACCGCCCAGCGTCTGACCCTGGCGCGGCAGGCGCGGCGGCTGGCCCGATTGATCGCCGAGCTGACCGCGGCCTAGGCTCCCGGAGAACCCTTGTCTTCACTTTTGTTTGAAGGCGACTGGTGTATGATGTGCGCACTTTTCCGCCAGCGATCGAGGCGTAACCATGGTTAGGATGGAAACCCCAGTTTGTGATTTTGGCCAACCTGCGGTGGACTTCTCCCTGCCCGGTGTGGACGGCAAGGTCTGGAGCCTGAACGACTGCCGCGGCGAAAAGGGCCTGCTGGTGATGTTCATCTGCAACCACTGCCCCTACGTGAAGTCCATCCGCGAGCGCCTGGTCCGCGACACCCGCGAACTGCAGGCCCTCGGCATCAACAGCGTGGCCATCATGGCCAACGATCCCAGCGAATACCCCGAAGACAGCTTCGAGAACATGCGTCGCGTGGCCGAGGAGTTTGCCTTCCCCTTTGCCTATCTCATCGACGAATCACAAGCAGTCGCCAAGGCCTACGGCGCCGTCTGCACGCCCGATTTCTTCGGCTACAACGCCGACCTCGAACTACAGTACCGCGGCCGCCTGGACGCCAGCCGCAAGGAGGCCGTGCCCGGCGCGCGGCGCGACCTGTTCGAGGCCATGAAACAGGTGGCGGAGACGGGCCACGGTCCGGCGGAGCAGATCCCCAGCATGGGCTGCTCCATCAAGTGGAAGGACGAAAACGTGGCCTAGCCAGGTGCTATCCGGGCCCCGGGGCCGGGCCCGGCTATTGCCCTGCCCGGCGCAATCGGCGAGAATCCGCGGTTCTTCAGGATTTTCCACCGCTGGCGGGCCGTCTCGTCCGCCAGCCGGTAGGCAGAAAGACGACACGGTCGGACGCAGCCCCAGTGGCGCGACGACCGCAACGGGGAGATCAGGCGCACGACGCCAGGGCACGTGCCTGCGATGCGGGCCAATGGGAGGCGTGCCCCCCGCCACGCATACGATTCCCGGCCCTGACGACAGGGGCTGTTCGGGATCATTAGCTGAATCAATCATAAAACGACAGGAGATTCACATGCCCTCTCGCAAAGAACTCGCGAACGCCATCCGCGCCCTCAGTATGGATGCGGTGCAGAAGGCCAAATCCGGACACCCTGGTGCCCCCATGGGGATGGCGGACATCGCCGAAGTGCTGTGGAACGGCCACATGAAGCACAACCCGAACAATCCCAAGTGGTACGACCGCGACCGTTTCGTCCTCTCCAACGGCCACGGCTCCATGCTCATCTATTCCCTGTTGCATCTCACCGGCTACGATCTCAGCATGGAAGACCTGAAAAACTTCCGTCAGCTGCACTCCAAGACCCCCGGTCATCCCGAATACGGCTACACCCCCGGCGTCGAGACCACCACCGGCCCCCTGGGTCAGGGCATCACCAACGGCGTGGGCATGGCCCTGGCCGAGCGCACCCTGGCCGGCCAGTTCAACCGTCCGGGCCACCACATCGTCGATCATTACACCTATGTCTTCCTCGGCGACGGCTGCATGATGGAGGGTATCTCCCACGAGGCCTGTGGCCTGGCCGGCACCCTCGGCCTGGGCAAGCTGGTGGCCTTCTGGGACGACAACGGCATCTCCATCGACGGCCACGTCGAGAACTGGTTCAGCGACGACACCCCCGGTCGCTTCGAGGCCTATGGCTGGCATGTGATCCGTGACGTCGACGGCCACGATGCCGAGGCCATCGACCGCGCCATCCACGAGGCCAAGTCGGTCAACGACAAGCCCACCCTGATCTGCACCAAGACCGTGATCGGCTACGGTGCGCCCAACCTGTGCGGCAGCCACGATTGCCACGGCGCGCCCCTGGGCGACGACGAGATCAAGGCCACGCGTGAAAACCTGGGCTGGAAGTACGAGCCCTTCGTCATTCCCGAAGAGATCTACGA
>JANTGX010000138.1 GCA_024762755.1 Gammaproteobacteria bacterium | reverse complement strand
GCCAGCAGGGGCGCGAGACCGCGGCCTACACGGGGCTGGATTTCACGGTGGCCCCCGGCGAATTCCTCTGCCTGCTCGGCCCCAGCGGCTGCGGCAAGACCAGCCTGCTGCGCACCCTGGCCGGGCTGGAGGCGCCCAGCGAGGGCGAGTTGGGCATCACGCCGGCCGACTCACGCCTCGGCATGGTGTTTCAGGAGCACGGCCTGTTTCCCTGGATGACGGTGGCCGGCAACGTGCGCTTCCTGCTCGAGGATCGCTGGCCGGCGGCCGAGCTGGAGGTCCGCGTGGCGCAGGCCCTGGCCGAGGTCGGCCTGACGGACTTCGCTGCCTACTACCCGCACCAGATCTCCGGCGGCATGTGCCAGCGGGTGAGCATCGCGCGCAGTTTTGCCGTCGAGCCGGACATCCTGTTCATGGACGAGCCCTTCGTGTTCCTCGACTACCAGACCCGCCTCAGCCTGCAGGCCCTGCTGCTGAAGCTGTGGCTGGAGCGACGCAGCACGGTGGTGTTCGTCACCCACGACATCGAAGAGGCGGTCTTGCTGGCCGACCGCATCCTGGTGCTGAGCCCGCGCCCGGGGCGCATCCGGCGTGAGTTGACGGTGGACATCCCACGCCCGCGGCGGGTGCCGGAGACCACCCTCGCGCCGGCCTTCCGCCGCCAGGTGGCGGAGATCATGGAGCTGCTGTGCGTGGGCGAGGCCGTATCGTCATGAGCGAGCGGCAGGCGGCCCGGGTGCCGCGTATCTGGCTGCTGCTCTCGCCGGTCCTCGCCCTGGGTCTGTGGGAGCTGCTCACCCGCAGCGGCTGGCTGGATGCACGATTCTTCCCCGCGCCCAGCGCAATCCTCTATCACCTGTTCTGGGTCAGTCCGCAGGAGGGTCTGCTGACGGATATCCGCGCCAGCCTGTCGCGCATCTTCTGGGGCTACCTGGGGGGCTGCCTGCTGGGGGTGGGGATGGGCGTGGCCATGGGCCTGTCGGCCACGCTGCGCGCGGCGCTGTTCCCCCTGGTGGCGCTGACCTACCCCATTCCGAAGATCGCCATCCTGCCGCTGATCATGCTGGTGTTCGGCATCGGCGAGCTGTCGAAGATCGTGGTGGTGGGCATCGGCAGCTTCTTTCTGGTGCTCATCAACACCCTGCACGGGGTGGAGAGTCTGCCGCGTATCTATCACGACGTGGCGCGGGTCAACGGCATCGGCCGCTGGCGCCTCATTCGGCGGGTGGTGCTGCCCGGCGCCCTGCCGTCCATCTTCACCGGCCTGCGCCTGGCCATCGGCTACAGCCTGGTGATCGTCGTCGCCGCGGAGTTCTCCGGCGCCGACGCCGGCATCGGCTATCTCATCTGGCAGTCGTGGGAGACCTTCTCCATCAAGTCCATGTACGCCGGCATCTTCGTCATCGGCGCCCTGGGGCTGGCCTTCTCCGTGACGCTGGACTGGCTGCAGCGGCGGCTGGTGCCGTGGCGGGGGAAGTGAGGGGCGCGCGTCGTTTCAGGCCGGCAGGCCGTCGGGCGCCCGCACCACCTCGGGAAAGGGCAGATAGTTCGGGTCGAAGAACTGGGTCGCCACCTCGTCGGCGAAGAAGCGTCCGCGGCGGGTGAGCCAGACGTGCTCGGCATCCTGCGCGAGCAGGCCAAGACCTTCCAGCCAGGCCATCTGCGGGCCGAAGGCCGCTTCGACCTGCTCGCCGGTGCGCTCGCTGAACACCCGCTTGCTCACCCGCGTGTTCTTCAGCGGCAGGATGAAGCAGCGGCGGCGTTCGTCGTCGGCGCTGCGGATCTTGCCGCGGTTGACGGACACCCGGCCTTCGCGGATGTGTCGGTAGTAATTCTCCAGGTCGGCGTCGCCCTCGTTGAGGGAGAACACCCCGCGCAGGTTGGACCAGGCGGAGACGCCGACGCCGGTGACGTCGGTGAGGTCGCAGCACCAGTCGCGCAGGTAGTGGGAGATGTCGTCGGCCTGGCGGGCGAAGATGCGCGTCTGGTGTTCGTCGAAGCCGTGGCGCTCGGAGATCATGATGCCGAGGTATTTCATCAGCTGGATCTCGTCGGCCTTGGGGAAGCGGTCCGGTTTCTTTTGCTGCACCTGGAGGATGTTGCCCTGGCGGTCGCCATGCTGGCGGATGCGCAGGCGGTAGAGCTGGTAGCTCTCGATGTCCAGGGAGACGGCGGTGAGCATGCCTTCCACCCACTGTTCGACGGTCTGGTTGGGGTAGGCGTAGATGAGGTCGATGGCGATGTTGTCGATGCCCGCGCGGCGCATCTGGCGGATGGACTCCAGGGTGTCGGCGTTGCTGTGGGTGCGGCCCATGGCGCCCAGCACGTCGTCGTCGAAGGACTGCACGCCGAGGCTGATGCGGTCCACGCCGTAGTCCTTCATGATGCGCAGCTTCTCCAGCCCTTCCCGGCCCAGCAGGGTGGTGGGCTCCGCCTCCATGGAGAATTGGCTGCAGGCGCTGAGGTCGAAGTGGCGGGTGAAGTCGCGCAGGAAGCGCTCCATCTGCTTCGGGTCGAGGTAGGTGGGGGTGCCGCCGCCGATCAATACCGAGCGCGCGGGGATGGCGTCCACGCCCATGTTGCTGCGGTAGAGGGCCATCTCCTGCGCCAGGTGGTCGAGGTATTCGTCCACCGCATCGGCCTTCGACTTGGTCTTGGTGATCCAGTGACAGAAGGTGCAGCGCGAGGGACAGAAGGGGATGTGTGCGTAGGCGATGGTGGGGCTGGCCGGGCGCAGGTCGAGGTTTTCGAACAGCGGGCCCTGGTCCATGTCGCGGAACATGGTCAGCGGCGGATAGCCGATCACGGGGAAGAATTTGTTGCCGTCACCGGGCAGCAGGCCGCTCTCGCGGATGTCGTCGGTGGCCAGTTCCCGCAGCCCCTCGCGGGCCTCGGCGATCCAATTGCTGGTGTCCATGTGGAATCCCTCTCTTGCGCTGAAGCGTCGACCGCCGGGTCTTATGGTGCCCGGTCTGCGTCAGCATATTACCCGAAAGGGATGGATTCCATAGCTTTTTTATCGGGCATGGCGGGGCGGCCCCACCGCCCCGCGGGGTTCAGCTGCGGTAGTGGGGGTCGATCCAGCAGCGGGGCAGGGGCTCGTCGGAGGGGAAGACCATCTCGGCCTTTTCGTAGCGGCGGGGCTCCTGCAATTCTTCGCCGGCGTGGGGGCGGCCCTCGAAGGCCGTTTGGAAGGGGTCGATGAGGGCTGCCATGTCCAGCACTTCGATCAGGTCGCCGTTCTTTTTGTCTTTCAGGTACATGTCGTTCCTCCTGCGGGTGAATGGATGGTCTCACCAAGAGAGTATGCACTCCCAGACTCCTAGTCGGCCATCTCCAGGTCGTCGATGATGGCATCGATGCCGGCCTGCGCGCACTTCTCGTCGGTCTTGCCGGAGGGGGCGCCGGAGACGCCGATGCCGCCGAGGATGGCGCCGCCAGCGGCGATGGGCAGACCGCCGGCGGAGAGCACCAGCCCCGGTGTCTTGGCCACGGAGAAGGGCGAGGTGAAGCGCGCATCGAGCTGTCCGGTAGGCGTGTTGAAGGACAGCGCGGTATAGGCCTTGTCGCGGCTGACGGTCAGGGTCAGGTCCATGGCCAGCACGTCGCGCAGGACGACCTGTGGATGGCCGCCGCGGTCGACGATGGTCACCGCCACCTGCACGGCCTCTTTGCGGCAGGTGGCGATGGCCGCCTGTGCCGCGCGCAGGGCGGTGTCCAGGGAGAGGCGGGGGATCTTAACCATCAGCGGCTGCTCCGCCACGGCCGACAGGGGGTTGAGTAGGGAAAGGGCTAGGGCGATCAGCAGGTTTCGCGCAGTCATCGTGCACCTCCAGAATCGGATCGGGTGATGGGTTTCCATGCATTGACCTTATCTTTCGATAAGGCTAGGTTATTGCGGTTTCGGGCCGGAGTCGGGTCGGAAGGGCATCTTCGCATGCCACGATTTCAATCGCGATGTTTCATCCATAACAAACTAGTCGAAAAATAATGTAAGGAGAGTAATTATGTTGCGTAGCGTTCGGGTTCTTCCCCTGGTAGCCGCCCTCACATACAGCGCCGGTGCCCTCGCCGGTGGTGGCCACGGGGTCCACTGGGGCTACGAAGGTCACGGAGGCCCTGCCCACTGGGCCGAGCTGAGCAAGGAATACGCGGTCTGTGGTACCGGCACCCGGCAGTCTCCCATCGACATCCCCCGCGCCATCCGTGCCGAGATCGAACCCATCCAGTTCGACTACAAGCAGGCCAAGCTGGACATCCTCAACAATGGCCACACCATCCAGGTGAACCGCGGCCAGGGTTCGAGTATCACCGTCGATGGGGAGAAGTTCGAGCTGTTGCAGTTCCATTTCCACACCCCCAGCGAGAACACCGTCGGCGGCAAGCACCACGACATGGAGATGCACCTGGTGCACAAGAGCGCCAAGGGCCAGTTGGCCGTGGTCGGTGTGTTCCTCAAGGCCGGTGCTGAAAACGCCGTGCTGGCCAAGGCCTGGCAGCACATGCCGGCCCATGCTGGAGACAAGAAGAAGGTCGCCTCCGTCAGTCTCAATCCGGCCGACCTGCTGCCCGCCGATCGCACCTTCAGCCGCTTCAACGGCTCTCTCACCACCCCGCCCTGCAGCGAGGGTGTGAAGTGGTTCGTCATGCAGCAGCCCATCGACGTCTCCGCCTCACAGGTGAAGAAGTTCGCCAAAGTGGTGGGAGAGAACGCCCGTCCCACGCAGCCGCTGAACGATCGCTTCGTGCTGACCACGCTCTGATCGGCGCCTCGCCGAGGGGGGTGGTCAAGCTCGGTCCCGTCGTCCCGCCCTGTCGGCGCGACGGGCCACTCGACGCCCCTTTTCAGTCCGTGCGGCCGCCTCTCTCGGGAGCGCGGCCTTTTTTATGCGCGCAGGGCCGACTGAAATGTACACACGATACAGATCGATCAAAATGGCGGCCTTGGGCGGGATGTCATTCGAGGAGGGTTGGGTATGACGACAGGCAACGAGCGCCGGCGATACGGGCTCTGGCCGCTGCTAGTGCTGCCCATGCTGCTGGCGGCCTGTGCCGGCCCGGCCCAGCGGCCGGCTGTGGGCACGGAATTCCGTGACGGTCTGCGCCAGGGTGGCCTGGGACCCGTCATGGTGGTGCTGCCCGCCGGCAGCTTCATCATGGGTTCGCCCGACGGTGAGGCGGGTCGCTATGCCAACGAGGGCCCGCGCCACCGGGTGCACATCGAGCGCCCCTTCGCGTTGGGACGCACCGAGGTCACGGTGGGCGAGTTTCGCCGCTTTGTCGAGGCCAGTGGCTATGTCACCAGCGCCGAGGGTGGGGAAGGCAGTTTCTTCCGCGACCCGGCCACGGGCGACTGGCGACTGGAACCCCGCCTCGATTGGCGTTTCGACAGCGCCGGCCGGCCCGCCGAGGCGGACCTGCCGGTGGTCCACGTCTCCTGGGACGATGCCCAGGCCTATGCCCGCTGGCTCACGCAACAGAGCGGGGCACACTACCGTCTGCCCAGCGAGGCGGAGCTGGAGTACGCCAATCGTGCCGGCAGCCAGAGCGCCTTCCCCTGGGGCGAGGGCGCGCCCCCGGCCGCGCTGGCCAACATCAAGGGGGAGGGCGATCGGCCGGTGACGGCGCCACGCCTGTGGCGGCATACCGCCGATGAGGAGCGCTATGCCCGGCAGGAGGGGCCGACGCCCGATGTCTTCCGCGGCTATGCCGACGGCTTCGGCGCGCCCGCGCCCGTGGGCCGTTTCCCCGCCAATGCCTTCGGCCTGCAGGATACCGCCGGCAATGTCTGGGAATGGGCGGCCGACTGCTGGCATGCCGACTACCGTGGTGCACCCGGCGACGGGCGTGCCTGGGAAGCGGGCGGGGATTGCGAACGACGCGTCGTGCGCGGCGGGTCCTGGTACTGCTATCCTCGCCACATCCGTGCCGCCAACCGCTGGGCACGCTGGCCCATCTTCCGCAACATGTACATCGGAATCCGTCTGGCGCGTGACCTCTGAGGTGTCATCGCCGTGTGCTAGGCTTGGGCGCAAATCGACACAGGACGGAGGAGTAGACGGC
>JANTGX010000137.1 GCA_024762755.1 Gammaproteobacteria bacterium | reverse complement strand
CGGCATCCGCTTCTCGCCCCATTACTACACCCCGCAGGCGCAGGGCCTGCAGGCCGTGGCACTGGCCGCCGGCGGGTGCGACTGAGGCCTCAGGCCGGCATTCGGGCACTGGCGAAACGGCGAAAGAAGTTTTCCGTGGTGACCTCGGCGATGGCCTCCCAGGGCACATCGCGCAAGGCGGCCACACACTCGGCCACCTGGCGCACGTAGGCCGGGTAGTTGGGTTTGCCGCGATAGGGCACGGGTGCCAGGTAGGGCGAATCGGTCTCCACCAACATGCGCTCGGCGGGCAGCCGGCGCGCCACCTCCTGCAAGGCCTTGGCCGATTTGAAGGTGACGATGCCGGAAAAGGAGATGTCGAAGTCGAGATCCAGGGCGCGCTGGGCCACCGCCCAGTCTTCGACGAAGCAGTGCATCACACCGCCCACCTCATCGGCACCCTCTTCGCGCAGGATGCGCAGGGTGTCGTCGCTGGCCTCGCGCATGTGGATGATGAGGGGCTTGCCCGTCTGTTTTGCCGCCTGGATGTGGCGGCGGAAGCGGTCGCGCTGCCAGTCCAGTCCCCCGTCGTCCTCACTGCTGCGGTAATAGTCCAGCCCCGTCTCGCCGATGGCCACCACCTGATCGTCGTCCGCCAGTTCGACGAGGCGTTCGACACTGGGGTCCTCGCCCTCCGTCTCGTTGGGGTGCACGCCCACGGAGACGGCGATACGCGCATCGTCCCGCGCCATCTGCAACAGCGGCGGGAAGTGCTCCAGGTCGATGGCGACATTGAGAAAGAAGCCCACGCCCTGCTCAGCGGCGGCGGACAGGGCGCCCTCGAGGCGGCCCTCCCAGGGGCTGAGATCGAGGCGGTCGAGATGGCAGTGGGAGTCGACGAGAAAGGTCATGGCAGGTGTCCGGCGGAGAAACGAAGACGCCGCCCGGAGGCGGCGCTGGCTGGGTCGTCCCGCGAGCGGGAGACGACTACATGGTATGGGTCAGCCGCTCCGACTTCAAGGCACCGCCCAGGTAGCCCTCGATCTTGTTGCGGGTGGCGCCGTTGTCCTGCTCGCTGAACTGCACACCGACCCCGGCGACCCGGGCACCCTCGGCACCGGCCGGGGTGATCCAGACGATCTTGCCCGCCACCGGCAGCTTCTCCGTCTCCTCCATCAGGGTGAGCAGCATGAAGACCTCGTCACCGAGCTTGTATTGTTTGTTGGTGGGGATGAACAGGCCGCCATTTTTCACGAAGGGCATATAGGCCGCGTACAAGGAACTCTTGTCCTTGATGGCCAGGGAGAGAATGCCGCCTTGTCGGAAACCTGTCATGTTCGCTTGTCGACCTCGAAAGGGTTTGTCTGGCCAGGGCGTGGATGTTCCACATCGACCCCCGGCTCGTTCGCATGGGCCAGCGCCCTGTGGCCGGCCGCCGTATCCGGCAGAGGCGGATCCGTGGCCCGGCTCAGGGACGTCGCGCGCAGCGTCGCCAGGCGATCATCAGATCTTCCAGCGCCAGCAATTCATTGAGATTGCTGCCGGCCTGGCGGCGGTATTCCGTGAGCTGATCCAGAAACAGATACAGCGCCCGCAAGTCTACCCGCTCGGCAAGCTTTTGCAATTGCCCCGCCAAATCCCTGTTGCTAATAGCGGCGTCACCCACGGCCGACTTGAGGCGGATCAGATCGGCCACCCAACTCATCAGCCAGGGCAGGCTCCGGGTCAGGCCCCAGCGCTGCCATTCGGCGGCCACGGCGGTGGGTTCGGCCTGCCCCTGGAGCAGTCCTGCCCAGGCCTGCATGAGGGCCGCGCGGGTGGCCAGCCCCCCCTCCTGGTGCAATTCCAGGGCCGCCAGCGGGGCGCCCTCGGCCAGGGCCAGCAGGGCCCCTGTGTCGGCCTCTGCGGGCAGCTGCTCAGCCAGCCAGGCGGCGGCGCTGGTGGCCGGCGGCAGGGGGAAGTCGATCCGTTGGCAGCGCGAGCGAATGGTGGGCAAGAGCTGCGAGGGGCGGCTGCTGAGCAGGATCAGGAGGGCGCCGGGGGTGGGCTCCTCGAGGGTCTTGAGCAGGCTGTTGGCGGCATTGCGGTTCATGGCCTCGGCGGGGTGAATGATGACCACCTGGCGACCACCGTACTGACTGGTGAGGGTGAAAAACTCGTTCACCCCACGGATGACATCCACCGCGATGGCCTTGCCCGCCTCCTCCGGGGCGATCTCGCGAAAGTCGGGATGACTACCCACCGCCAGCATGCCGCAGGCGTGGCATCGGCCGCAGGGGCCGCCATCCGCCGCGGGCGACTCGCACAGCAGGCCCGCGGCCAGGCGGCGCGCAAACTCGCCCTTGCCGATGCCAGCCAGGCCGCTGAACAACAGGGCATGGGGCAGGCGATCGGCCCGCGCCCGCGCCATCAGGGCCGCCCACGCGTCGGCCTGCCAGGGCAGCAGCGGGTTCATGGGGACGTGGCTCCGTAGCGCGCCAGGAGGGGGGTGAGCACGGCATCGATCTGGCGCTGGACGCCGGCGACGTCCTCGGCGGCGTCGATGATGCGAAAGCGCTCGGGCTCGGCCGCCGCCCGCGCCAGGTAGGCCGCGCGCACGCGTTCGAAGAAGTCCCGCTGCTCACGCTCGAAGCGATCCAACTCGCCGCGTTGGCCGACACGCGCCATGCCCACCGCCACCGGCACGTCCAGCAACAGGGTGAGGTCGGGGCGCAGGTCGCCCTGCACCCAATCCTCCAGCACCGCGATGCGCGCCGGCTCGATGCCGCGGCCCCCGCCCTGATAGGCGTAGGTGGCATCGGTGAATCGATCGCACAGCACCCACTCGCCGCGGGCCAGGGCCGGGCGGATGAGCACCGCCAGGTGCTGGGCGCGGGCGGCGAACATGAGCAGCAATTCGGTGTCCGCAGCCATGGCCTCTTCGCACCGCTCCAGCAGCAGGTCGCGGATCTGCTCGGCCAAGGGCGTACCGCCCGGCTCGCGGGTGACGTGCAGGGGGATGCCGGCGGCCTCGATGCGCCGGCGAATGTAGTCGAGCTGGGTGCTCTTGCCGGCGCCCTCGCCACCTTCGAGGGTGATGAACAGGCCCCGGCTCATTGCCGACGCCCGCGGGAGGCTGGCTGCGCCACCGGGACGGCGGGCCGCTTCGCGCGTCCTGTGTGCCGCTGTGGTGAGGGGGTCATTTGTCCAGTTTTCCCGATGGCAGCGAGGAGAAGGCCTTGACGCGCCCGCCCAGTTGATACTCCACCACCGCCCGGTTGTGTGCCTTCAGGGTGGCGGAGAAGGCATGGCTGCCGTCTCCACGGGCGACGAAATAGAGCTCGTCACCGTCTGCCGGGTGCAGGGCGGCGAGCACCGCATCGCGCCCTGGCATGGCGATGGGCGTAGGCGGCAGGCCCTTGTGCAGATAGGTGTTGTAGGGGGTGTCACGACGCAGGTCGCGGCGCCGGATGTTGCCGTCGAAGCTGCGGCCGAGGCCGTAGATCACCGTGGGGTCGGTCTGCAGGCGCATGCGCTTCTGCAGGCGTCGGTTGAACACCCCGGCGATCTGCCGGCGCTCACTGGGTAGGGCCGTCTCCTTCTCCACGATGGAGGCCAGGATGAGGGCCTCGTAGGGGGTCTTCACCGCCAACTCCGGCGAGCGGGCCGGCCACTCCGTCTTCAGCAGTTGTTCCATGGCGGCGTAGGCACGACGCAGGAAATCGACATCGGTGGTCATGCGCGGGAAGTGATAGGTGTCGGGCAGGAAGCGTCCCTCGGGATGCTCGCCGGGGTGGCCGAGCTTGGCCATGATCTCGTCATCGCTGTAGTCGGACAGGGTATGCAGGAGATATTCGTTGCTGTGCACGGCGTCCATCAGCTGACGGAAATTCCAGCCCTCGACGATGGTGATGGCGTATTGCAGGGTCTCGCCATTGACCAGCTGTTGCAGCAGCCGGCGTGGCGTGATGCCGTTGTCGAAGTGGTACTCGCCCGCCTTGATCCGGCTGTCCAGGCCCTCCAGGCGTGCCAGCCAGATGAGGTAACGGGGTTGCTCGACGATGCCGCGGTCTTGCAGGTCACGCGCCAGACGGGTCAGCGTGGTGCCCGGTTTGAGTTCGTAGCGCATGCCGGTCTCGCCGAAGTCGAGGGGGGTGTCGACGAAGCCCTGATAGCCGATCCACAGCCAGGCGGCGAACAGGGTGCCGAGCAGCGCCAGCAGCGCGAGAGACTTGCTCAGGCGGCTAGTCATGCTCGGCCTCCAGGGCGGTGGCCAGGCGGGCGCTGAACGGCCCTGGTGTGTAGTCACGCCCGGCACAGTGGCGCACCGGCCACAGGCCGATGATGCTGTTGGTGAGGAACAGCTCGTCGGCCTCGGCCAGCTCGCCGCGTGGGATGACGCGCTCGACCACCGTCACGCCCAGGGACGGCGCCAGGCGCAGTACGCGCGCCCGGGTCACCCCGGCCACCCCGGCGCGCGACAGCTCGGGCGTCGACAGCTGCCCGTCGCGCAGCAGAAACAGATTACTCATGGTGCCTTCGATGACGTTGTCCTCGTGATCCAGCATCAGGCCCTCGGCGATGTATGGGTCGTGCCACTCGGCCCGCGCCAGCACCTGCTCCAGCCGGTTCAGGTGTTTGATGCCGGCAAGCGCCGGGTGGTGGCCGAGCCGGGTCTGGCAGAGGCGCACGACGACACCGTCGCGGGCATGGCTGGGTGAGTAATCCGGTGGTGGAAACAGGGCCAGCAGGCGGGTCGGCCGCGGCGCCACGGGCGGGGCGTAACCACGCCCTCCCTCGCCGCGGGTGATGACGATCTTCAAGACCCCCTCGGCAACGCCCCGGGAGAGTAGACGCGCCTCCTCGGCGAGAGGTTCCATGACCGCGTCCGGCAGGCGCAGACGGGCGCAACCCTCGCCCAGGCGCTGACGGTGGGCCGCCCAGTGGCGGGGTCGGCCGTCACGCACGCGCAGGGTCTCGAACAGACCGTCGCCGTATTGCAGACCGCGGTCGAGGGCGCCGAGCTGGGTGGTTTCAATGCCGTTGATGAGGATGCGGGTCACGGAATTCATGGCTGCCATGCGAGCGGCACAGGATATCACGCCCGCAGCGGCCCCGGCCGTGCTCAGGCCTCATCGAGGCCTAGGCGTCTGTCGGGTTTAGGCGATCGTCGCGATGAGAAGCCATTTTGGATCAGATTTTTCGACCGTTTGAGGCGAATAGGCGTAGCTATTCAACGAAAAGGACCGGAAAAGCTGGCCGAAATGGATTTTCTGCAGCAGATCAGCCCTAAATCCGACAGACTCCTAGGGCCAGCAACAGACCGCGGGCCTTGGCGCGGGTCTCGTCGAGTTCGTCCGCGGGTCGGGAGTCGGCGACGATGCCGGCTCCGGCGCGTAGGCTCAGCTGCCGCCCCGCATGCACGATGGTGCGGATGAGGATGTTCAGATCCATGTCGCCGTCGTGATTGAGATAGCCGAGGGAGCCGGTGTAGGCGCCGCGGCCCTCGCCCTCCAGCTCGGCGATGATCTCCATGCAGCGAACCTTGGGGCAGCCGGTGATGGTGCCGCCGGGAAACACGGCACGGATCACCGCCCCCGGGGTGGTGCCCGGGCGCAGTTCTCCACTCACGTTGGAGACGATGTGATGCACGTGGGCGTAGCTCTCCAACCCCATCAGCTCGTCCACCGCCACGCTGCCGGGCGTGCACAGGCGGCCGAGGTCGTTGCGCTCCAGGTCGATGAGCATGATGTGTTCGGCACGCTCCTTGGGGTGGGCCAGTAGCTCCTGCTGCAGACGGTGGTCGGCCTCGGCGGTGGCGGCGCGGGGCCGGGTACCGGCGATGGGCCGGGTCTCCACCCGCTGGCCGCGCACGCGCACCAGGCGCTCGGGGGAGGAGCTGACGATACTCGCCTCGCCGTGCCGCACGAGGGCGGCAAAGGGCGCGGGGTTGTGCCGGCGCAGGCGCCGGTAGACGGCTGCCGCGGGGATGTCCTGGCTCAGTTCACCACGCCAGGCGCGCGACAGGTTTACCTGAAACACGTCGCCGTCGACGATGTATCGCTGACAGCGGCGCACCCCCTCGAGATAGACCTCGGCCGGTGCCTCCTGCAGGGA
>JANTGX010000136.1 GCA_024762755.1 Gammaproteobacteria bacterium | reverse complement strand
ATGCAGGAAGAGACCCTCGAGTTGAAGGCCGGCGCCATCGTCTGGGCCACCGGCTGGCGTCCGTACGACGCGGCCAAGATCCAGCCCTACGGTTACGACCGTTTCGCCAATGTCATCACCAACGTCGAGTTGGAGCGCATGATGGACCCCTTCGGTCCCACCGGCGGCAAGATCCTGCGCCCCTCCGATGGCAAGGAGGCGAAGAACGTCGCCTTCATTCAGTGCGCCGGCTCGCGTGACAAGAACCACCTCAAGCACTGTTCCCGTATCTGCTGCATGGCCAGCCTCAAGCAGGCCACCTACATGCGTGACCAATACGGCGAAGAGGGCAAATCCAGCATCTATTACATCGACATCCGCGCCATCGATCGCCTGGACGACTTTTTCCGTCGGGTCTGGGAGGACGACAACGTCAGCTTCATCAAGTCCAAAGTGGCCTCGATCACCGAAGACAAGGAGACCAAGGATCCCATCCTGCACGGGGTGAACACCGAGGGCTATCACCGCTACAGCACGCCGCACGACCTGGTCGTACTGGCCATCGGCATGGAGCCCAGCGTGGCACCGGGCGACTTCCCCATCCAGGTGGTGTTGGACGACAACGGCTTCGTGGAACAGGACGAGGCCAACGGCGCCTTCTTCGCCGCCGGTTGCACGGCCGACGCCCTGGACGTCAATCGATCGGTACAGAACGCCACCGCCAGCGCCTTGCGCGCCATCCAGGTGGTCAACCGCGTCGCGGCTCAAGAAGTGGAGGGTTGAACAGTGGCAGACGAAAAGCTTCCCGTTGAAAAGAAAATCGGCGCCTACATCTGCAAGGGCTGCGGTCTGGGTGAGCGCCTCGAGGGCGCACAACTGAGTATGATCGCCGAGCGCGAGGCCAAGGCCAACGTGGTGCGAGAGCACGACTTCCTCTGCTCCGAGGACGGCGTGAAGATGATCCAGGACGACATCGACAACGAGGGCGTCAACCGCATCGCCATCTGTGCCTGCTCGCGCCGCGCCAAGACCGACGCCTTCAACTTCGAGGGCGTGGCCATCGCCCGTGGCAACCTGCGCGAGGGCGTCATTTGGGCCCGTCCGGACACCGACGAGGCCCGAGAGACCACCGAAGAGATGGCCGCCGACTATGTGCGCATGGCGGTGTGGGAGGTCAAGTTCATGACCCCGCCCTCGTCCAACCCGGAGGCCAAGTGCACCCCCGACATCCTGGTGGTGGGAGGCGGCGTGAGTGGCCTCACCGCCGCGCTGGAGGCGGCACGCGCCGGCTATCCGGTGACTGTGGTGGAGAAGAGCGGCCACCTCGGCGGTCACGTCGCCGACAGCTGGAAGCGCATCCCGGACCGCGCCCCCTACACCGATCCGGTGGACACCGGCCTGGACGAGCTCATCGCCGCCTGCGAGGCGCACGACAAGATCACCATTCACCTGAATGCCAAGCTGACCAAGACCGCCGGTGCGCCCGGCCAGTTTCAGGCCGATATCAGCGTCGAGAGCGGACCCACCGTCACGGCCAGTTTTGGCGCCATCGTGCAGGCCTCGGGCTATGACGACTACGACGCCAACCAGTTGCCGGATCTGGGCTATGGCAAGAGTCCGGACGTGGTCACCCAGCAGGAACTGGAGGCCCTGGCGCGCGCGGCCGATGGCGGAGCCATCAAGCGCCCCTCCGACGGCAAGGAGGTCAAGAGCGTGGCCTTCGTCCAGTGTGCCGGCCAGCGTTCGGAAAAAGAGGGCCAACTGCCCTATTGCTCCGGACATTGCTGCATGACCTCGATCAAACAGGCCATGTATTTCAAGGACCAGAATCCGGACATCGACACCAACATCCTCTATCGTGATCTGCGCACCCCTGGCTCCGGCGGTGAGGACTTCTATCGCAGCGGACAGGACAAAGAGGTGACCTTCACCAAGGCCTGTGTGGACGGCGTCGAGGCCGCCGGCGATGGCCTGCACGTGAAGTTCAAGGACCTCATCCTCGACGAGGATAGCGAGGAAGTGGTCGACCTGGTGGTGTTGGCCGTGGGCCAGGTGCCCAATTCGGGGGTCGACATCGACGCCGTGGCCATCGAGGAAGAAGAGGAAGAGGGTGAAGCAGGCGAAGAGGGTGCGAGCCCGGCCAACGAGGTGCACGTCTCCGTCGAGTCCATTCTCAACCTGGACTATCGCCAGGGGCCAGACCTGCCGCAGCTGGTGTACGGCTTCCCCGACTCACACTTCATCTGCTTCCCCTATGAGACCCGCCGCACCGGCATCTATGCCAGTGGTCCCGTGCGCCGTCCCATGGACATCGTCTCTGCACGCGAGGATGCCACCGGCGCGGCATTGAAGGCCATTCAGGCGGTGGAGAATGCTGCCAAGGGCCGCGCCGCCCATCCCCGCTCGGGTGATCTGTCCTACCCGAGCTTCCGCAAAGAGGGCTGCACCCAGTGCAAGCGCTGCACCGTGGAGTGCCCCTTCGGCGCCATCAACGAGGACGAAGAGCGCTATCCGGTATTCAACGAGTCGCGCTGTCGTCGCTGCGGCACCTGCATGGGTGCCTGTCCGGTGCGCGTCATCTCCTTCGACAACTACTCCGTGGACTCGGTCGGCCAGGCGCTGAAGAACATCGACATCCCCGACGAGTTCGAGGAGAAGCCGCGCATCCTGGTACTGGCGTGCGAGAACGATGCCTATCCGGCGCTGGACATGGCGGGGATGAACAAGATCGAATACAGCGCCTTCGCCCGTATCATCCCCGTGCGTTGCCTGGGTTCGGTGAACCTCATTTGGATCACCGACGCCCTGAACAGCGGCTACGATGGCGTCATCCTCATGGGTTGTCAGAAGGGCGAGAACTATCAGTGCCACTTCGTACGCGGTTCGGAGATCGCCCACCAGCGCATGAGCAAGGTGGACGACACCCTGCAGAGCCTGTCCCTGGAGCCCGAACGTGTGGCCACCTATGAGATCGCCATCACCGATATCCAGCGGGCACCGCAGTTGATCAACGACATGGCCGAGACCATCGAAAAAATCGGTATGAGCCCGTTCAAGTTCTGAGGAGGAAGACGGCATGAGTGACATGAGCAGCGCGGTTGTCGAGAAGTATCACAACGACTTCCTCAAAGAGGTCGAGGCCAATGTGGAGGAGGGCGAATGGGTCCGCATGTGCATGCAATGCGGGGTCTGTTCCGGTTCCTGCCCGTTGGGTCCACACTGGGCACATCCGCCGCAGGAGATCTTCATGATGATCCGCGCCGGCAAGCGCGAAGAGGTACTCACCTCGGATTCCATGTGGATGTGTACCTCCTGTTACAACTGCATCGTGCGCTGCCCGCGCGGCCTGCCCATCACCCACATCATGCACGGCCTGGCACACTATGCCCACGTGCTCGATCTGGCGCCGAAGAATCAGCCCACGCGGCGCTTTTCCAAGATGTTCTGGGACAACATCACGAAAAACGGGCGGGCCAATGAATTGAAACTGGGTCTCTCCCTGTATTTCAAGGACGGCTTCGGCCCCGGCGTCAAGGAGGCGCTGAAGAACAAGGCCCTCGGACAGGCCATGATGAAGACCAAGCGCATGAACCCCATGGAGTTCTTCGGGGGGCACGGGGTCAAGGACAAGAGCGGTCTGCACGCCATGCTGGAAAAGGCGCGTGAGATCGAAGAGGCCAAGCTGAAGCGGCCTGCCAACTGAGCCGGTACATCTGGAGAGACAAACAATGGCTAAGAAAGAATATTCCTTTTACCCCGGCTGCTCCTCCCAGAAGGGGGCCTCGGCCTCCAATCTGCAGACCTCGGTGGACGCCATGTGCGATGCCCTGGACATCCAACTCAACGAGATCCCGGACTGGAACTGCTGCTCTGCCTCCATCGGCTACGGCGAGGGCGGCGAGTTGCCGCGCATTGCCCTGAGCGCGCGCAACCTCGCCCTGTCCGAGGAGCACAATCCGGGGCAGGACCTGGTCGCCACCTGCGCGGCCTGCTGGCTGGCCACGCGCGAGGCCGCCGAGCGCCTCAACGACGACAATCAATTGATGGCAGAGGCCAACCAGGCCCTGGCCGCCGCCGGCCTCAAGTTGGAACCGCCCAAACCCCAACGGGTACGGCACATGGTGGAGGTGCTCATCGAGGACCTCGGTTTCGATGCCCTGGGCGAGAAGGTGCAGCGGCCGTTGGAGGGCATCAAGATCGCCAGCTACATCGGCTGCCAGACCAACCGCCCCTTCGGTATCGCCGGCGAGTCCTTCGAGAATCCGGTCTACCTCGACAAACTGGTGGACACCCTCGGCGGGGATTCCATTCCCGACTACGAGAAGAAGGTGCAGTGCTGCGGCGGTGCGCTGATGTTCTCCGAGCCGGAGAAGAGCCAGGAGTTGGTCAAGGGCATCCTCGAGGCGGCGCACGACAACGGCGCCGACATGATCGTCACCCCCTGCCCCCTGTGCCAGATGAACACCGAGGTCTACCAGGACCAGATCAACGAACGGCATGGCACCAGCTTCAACATGCCAGTGGTCTACTACAGTCAGCTGATGAGCGTGGCCTATGGCAAGAATGCCAACCAGGCCGGTCTGGATGGACAGATCATCAAGGCCACCAAGCTGGAAGAACTGGCGAAGAAATAGCCCCGCCGTTCCGATGACGAAGGCGCCGCATTCGTGGCGCCTTTTTTGTCGCCGCTCGGGCGGTTTGGCCGGCCTGGCGTCGCAGACTTCCCGGGCCGCAGCGCCTGGGGCGCCATGGGCTGCGAGCGATATCCGGGCGGGTCTTGTTGTGTCCGACGCGTGCCGCCCGGCGCCGAGGCACTCTCCCGCCCCATGCTATGATCCGCCGTCGTGAGATCACTCTACAGCGCCACCCTGTATCTACTGCTTCCCGCCGTCTTCCTGCGCCTCGCCTGGCGCGGGCTGCGCAACCGCGGGTACTGGCAGCGCTGGGGCGAGCGTTTCGGTTTCTTCGCCGCGCCGGAGTTGCGCGATCCCCTCTGGCTGCATGCCGTCTCCGTGGGCGAGACACAGGCCGCGGTACCCCTCATCCGCGAGCTGCTGGCACGCCACCCCGACCGCTCGCTGGTCATCACCACCACCACCCCTACCGGTTCGCAGCGGGTGCAGGCCCTGTTCGATGGGCAGTTCATCGGCCAGCCCGGCGGGCGCGTGTTCCATGTCTATCTCCCCTACGACCTGCCCGGTGCGGTGCGCCGTTTCCTGCGCAGGACGCGCCCGCGGCTGGCGCTGATCATGGAGACGGAGCTGTGGCCCAACCTGTTCCGCCAGTGTGCGGCTGGCGACATTCCCCTGGTCGTCGCCAATGCCCGGCTCTCGCCGCGCAGTGCCAGGGGCTACGCGAGGCTGCGCGGGCTGGTGCGCGGCACACTCGATGACATCAGCCTGATCGCGGCGCAGAGCGAGGGCGATGCGGCGCGCTTTCGCGAACTCGGTGCCGCACCCGCGCGGGTGGCGGTGATGGGCAATCTCAAGTTCGACCAGCGCCTGCCGGCCGACCTGCCCGAGCGGGCCGACGTGCTGCGCCGGCAACTGGGCCAGTCGCGGCCGGTGTGGATCGCCGCCAGCACCCACGAGGGGGAGGAGGAGGCCGCCCTCGTGGCCTTCGACGCGGTGCGCCGTCGGCACCCCGATGCCCTGCTCATGCTCGTGCCGCGCCACCCGGAGCGTTTCGACCGCGCCGCCGCCCTCGCCCGGCGCCGGGGCCTGGACGTGGTTCGGCGCAGCGAGGGCCGGTCTTGTGACGCGCAGACGGCGGTCTTCGTCGGTGACACGCTGGGCGAGCTGCCGCTCTTCTACGCCTGCGCCGATGTCGCCTTCGTCGGCGGCAGCCTGGCGCCGTTGGGGGGGCACAACATGCTGGAGCCGGCCGCCCTCGGGGTACCGGTCCTGTTCGGCCCCTCCCGCTTCAATTTCGAGGACATCGCCCGCGCCCTGCTGGCCGCCGGTGCCGCGCGGCAAGTGGCCGATGCCGCGGACCTGGGCGAGGCCGTGGCGGAACTGCTCGGCGACCCGGCCCGTCGCGCCGAAATGGGCGAGGCCGGGCGGCAGCTAGTGGAGGCCAACCGCGGCGCCGTGGGGCGCCTGCTGG
>JANTGX010000135.1 GCA_024762755.1 Gammaproteobacteria bacterium | reverse complement strand
CCCAGGTGGACGCCCTGGCCTTCGGTCGCGGCCCCGGCTCCTTCACCGGGGTTCGCATCGCCGCCGGCGTGGCGCAGGGCGTGGCCTTCGCCGCCGAGCTGCCGGTGGTGCCGGTCTCCAGCCTCGCCGCGCTGGCCCAGGGACAATCGGCGGGCCGTGTGCTGGCGGCCATCGATGCGCGCATGGACGAGGTCTACTGGGGCGCCTACGTGCGCGACACGGCCGGTCTGATGCGGCTGCAGGGCGCGGAGGCGGTGTTGCCGCCGGGGCGGACGCCGACGGTGGAGGGCGGCGACTGGTTGGGTGCGGGCAGTGGCTGGGAGACCTATGGCGAGATCCTCGCCGCCCACCACGCCGCGGTCCTCAGGGGCTGTGCGTCTGCAGCCCTGCCGCGCGCCGCCGACGTGGCGCGCCTCGGCGCAGCGGCCTTTGCCGCCGGTGAAAGCTGTACGCCAGAGCAGGCCCAGCCGGTGTACCTGCGCGACCGGGTGGCGTGGCAGAAATCTCGCTGAGGGGGATATACTGCCCTCCCTTACCGGAATCGTCGGATACTCTCGGAACGTGAAACAGCGTCTGTCCCTTTCCCTCCTGGTGACCCTCTGCGCCCTGCTCCTGACGCTGGCCGGCTGCAGCCTGGTCGAGGTCAGCGACAATCCGGCCCGCTACAAGGCGCCGGTGAGCAAGCTGGCGGTGGTACGGAAGCTGGTCGACCAGCGCGAGCACCGCCCGGCCAGCTTCGTCGAAGAGAATCTCTCCGACCTCGATCTGCGCAACTTCGACATGAGCGGCGTGAGCTTCAGCCGCGCCTACCTGGCCGGCAGCGACCTGCGCAAGGTGCGCCTGGTCCGTGCCCGGCTCGACGGCGCCGACCTCACCGGCGTCGATCTGCGCGAAGCCGACCTGCGTGCCGCCGACCTGCGTGGCGCCAACCTCACCGGTGCCGATCTCACCGGCGCCGATCTCGACGATGCCGACCTCAGCGGCGCCGTCCTCGAGGGCACCAACTTCAATCGCGCCCTGCTGCGGCGCATCCGGCTCAAGGATGCCGTGATGTACGGCGCCAAGCTGGTCAACGTCTATCTGGGGGAGACCGACCTCGGCGGCCTCGATCTGCGCGACGTGGACTTCCACGGCTCCGATCTCAGCAATGTGGTGATGCGCGGCGCCAACCTCGAGGCCACCGATCTGGAGGGCATCATCTTCCGCAACGCCGACCTCGGCGACGCCAACCTGAATCGTGCCAACCTGGACT
Organism: Gammaproteobacteria bacterium; assembly: GCA_024762755.1. Lineage (GTDB taxonomy): Bacteria > Pseudomonadota > Gammaproteobacteria > SZUA-152 > SZUA-152 > JANTGX01. The sequence goes on along the minus strand of JANTGX010000135.1, from coordinate 4,846 downwards.
GGGCCATCCTCAGCGAGGCCCATCTGCAGGGGGCCAGCCTGCGCAGTGCCAGCCTGGAGCAGGCCGACCTGCGCGGCGCCAACCTGAATCAGGCCAAGATGGACAACGCCAACCTGCGCAAGGCCCGCCTGCGCGGGGCCAATCTCAGTGCCGTGGACCTCTCTGGAGCCGACCTGCGCGAGGCCAATCTGTTTGCGGTCACCGCCGAGCACAGCAGCTTCGCCTGGGCCGACCTGCGCGATGCCGTACTCACCAAGGGCAATTTCAACAGCAGCACCTTTCGCAACGCCAAGCTGCAGCGGGTGCAGGCCCTCAACGCCAATTTCACCAGCAGCCGGCTGATCGCTGCCCGGCTGGTGGACGCCGACCTGCGCGGCGCCGATCTCAAGTTGGCCGATATTCGTGGCGCCAACTTTCTCGGTGCCCGCCTGCAGGGGGCCAAGAACTTCTACCGCGCGAAGGGTGTGGACGAGGCGCTGAACCTGGACGCCGCCCAGCTCTGAGCCCGTTCGCCAGATCCCGGTTTGCCGCCTGCGCAAGCGCCTCGATCCTCGAATCCCTTATGAAATTCCCGGGCTGGAGGTCAGGGTGACGCGCGATGGATGGACGGTACGCTTGGGGCTGGCGCCTGTGCCTGAGCCGACGAGAGCTCAGTCGCCGAGGGATTCGGCGATACTGAGATAGCTGCGATAGCGCTCGGGACGGATCTTGCCGGCCTCCACGGCGGCCTTGATGGCGCAGCCGGGTTCGGCCTCGTGGCGGCAGTCGTTGAAGCGACACTGGCCGAGGTAGGGGCGGAATTCGCGGAAGCCCTCGGCCACCTGCTGTCGGCTGGCATGCTCCAGGCCGAAGGCGCGCACGCCGGGGGAATCGATGAGTTCCCCGCCTTGCGGAAAGTGGTAGAGGCGGGTGGTGGTGGTGGTGTGGCGGCCTTGGCCGCTGGTCTCGGAGAGTTCGCCGACGCGGATCTCCTCCTGCGGCAGCAAGGCATTGATGAGGGACGATTTTCCCACCCCGGACTGGCCGACGAAGATGCTCGTGTGGTCCTTCAGGCGTCGTTGGAGTTCGTCCAGGCCGTGGGCCTGGCGGGCGCTGGCGAAGACCACGGGATAGCCGATCTCCTCGTACACCCGCACCCTGTCGCGCAGCCAGTCGAGCATCTCGCCGTCCAGCAGATCGACCTTGTTGATGACCAGTACCGGCGGGATGCCGGTCATCTCGGCGGCCACCAGATAGCGGTCGATGAGGCCGAGGTCGAGGGCGGGGAGGGGGGCGGCGACCACCAGGATCTGATCGATATTGGCCGCCACCGGCTTCAGGTGGCCGTCGGCATTGGGCCGTTCGAGTAACGAGCGCCGCGGTTCCACGGCCACCACCACGCCGCTGCCGTCCGGCGCCTCGCGCCACACCACCCGATCGCCACAGACCACCGCCGGCAGGTTCTGGCGCAACAGGCAGCGGTGACGGCTGCCGTCCTCGGCCTCCAATTCCACACTGGCACCATAGCGGGTGATGATGCGCCCGGGCTGCTCCGGCCCCAGTTCACTGCCTTCGAGGTGCTGTGCCAGGCCGGCGCTCTTCTTCGCGGCGCGCTCGCGGCGCTCCTGCTGGATCTTCTCCGCCCGCCAGGCCTGGCGGCGGTTGAGGCGCCGCCCGCTCATGGGGCGACGATCGGGTACGGCGTCGAACTCATGTACGACAGGGGTCGCAGTGGGCGGTCACTGGGCGTCCGGGAACTTGTAGTAGGTGTGGTTGAGAAAGCTCACCACGTCATCGATATCGCCGTCGCTGAAGCCCGCATTGGCGGCGCTGTCGCAGAACTTCACCCGGCCATGCAGGTCGCGCAGGCTGTGCACGATGCGGTTGGGGCGGGTGTAGATGCGGTCGTCGTGGCAGCCGGTGCAGCGTTCGCCGACCAGGGCCTTGCCCTTGGCCGTGTCGGCGGCCCCGGCACTGAGGCCGGTGAGCAGGAGCAGGGCGCCGCTGGCGGCAATGATGATGTGTCGTTTCATGACGATTCCTCGTGGGGTTGCGCCGAGTCGTGAGACCACGTGCGATGGTCGAGAAGTGTAGTGGATCGTTCTGGCGACGGAAAGGCGCGCCGCTGGCGCCTCTGCTACCATGCATGGCCCGCAACCGTTTGTCACTGGATGGAAGCCATGAGCCAAGACCCCAACAATCTGATCTGGATCGACCTGGAGATGACCGGCCTGGATACCCAGAACGACGTCATTATCGAGATCGCCACCATCGTCACCGACAGCCAGCTGAACATCCTCGCCGAGGGTCCCATGCTGGCGATCCATCAGAGCGACGCGACCCTCGCCGCCATGGACGAATGGAATACCCGACAGCACGGTGAGTCGGGCCTCACTCAGCGGGTGCGTGAGAGCCGGCTGGACGAGGCCGAGGCCGAACGGCAGACCCTGGCGTTCCTGCGCCAGTATGTGCCGCCGGGCGCCTCGCCCATGTGCGGCAACAGCATCTGTCAGGATCGCCGCTTCCTCGCCCGCTGCATGCCCGAGCTGGAGGCCTATTTCCATTACCGCAACCTGGACGTGAGCACCCTCAAGGAGCTGGCACGGCGCTGGGCGCCCGAGGTCTACGCGGGCTTCAGCAAGCAGTCCAGCCACCTGGCCATGGACGACATCCGCGACTCCATCGACGAGCTGAGATATTACCGCGAGCACTTCATCCGCCTGCCGGCAGGATCGGCTTGACAGTCTGCCAGACGCCGACCACACTCGAAGCATGATCGAACGCGCCGCCTACCGACACCTGCCGCTGCGACTGGCCTCCTGGGCCATCGTTATGCGCGCCTGTGCGAGCCGGAGAATTCAGCGACACTAGATCACCCCCCGTTACCGAATTCGAAAGGCCGCAGATGCGAACACATCTGCGGCCTTTCTCGTTTCCGGGGCGGCAGAAAAGCAACACGGAAACACCGCGCAAGACTTCCAAGGAGGAAGACATCATGTCACTGCCCGCCGCCTATCTCGGCGTGATCCTGATCTGGTCCACCACACCCCTGGCAATCCAGTGGAGCAGCGCCGGTTGGGGGTATCTCACCGGCCTCAGTGGCCGCATGCTGCTGGGCGCCCTGTTGTGCGCCGCCCTGATCCCCCTGCTGCGCCTGTCGCTGCCCTGGCACCGTGCCGCACGCCGGACCTACGTGGCGGCCGGCCTCGGTGTCTTCGGTGCCATGTTCTGTGTCTACTGGGGGGCGCGCTTCGTCCCCTCCGGGCTGATCGCCGTGATCTATGGCCTGACCCCCCTGCTCACCGGCATCGTCGCCGCCCTCTGGCTCGGCGAGCGCAGCCTTACCCGGGGCCGCCTGCTGGGTGTCGGTCTAGGCATTCTGGGCCTGCTGGTGATCTTCAGTGCCGACGTGGTGCGGGTTGGCGATGCCTGGATGGGCGTGCTGGCGGTGCTCGCCTCCGCCATCCTGCACAGCATCAGCTCGGTGTGGGTGAAGCGCATCGGTGCCGGTCTCTCGGGGCTGACGGTGACCAGTGGCAGCCTGATCAGCATGTTGCCCCTGTTCCTCCTCAGCTGGTGGCTGTTGGATGGGCGATTGCCGCAGCACCTGGACCTGCAAGCCGGGCTGTCACTGCTCTATCTGGGGCTGTTCGGCTCGGTGCTCGGTTTCAGCCTCTACTACTACCTGCTGCGGCACATGGAAGCCAATCGGGTGGCGCTGATCACCCTGGTGACGCCGGTGCTGGCGCTGTTTTTCGGTCAGTGGTTGAACGGTGAGCACATCGACGCCGGAGTGTGGGCAGGCAGCGGGCTGATCATCACCGGGCTGGCCTCGCACCTGTGGGCCGACCGCCTGCTCGCCAGGGTCCCGTTCCGCTGAGGGAGTCGGGTGGCGACTATGGCCGAGGATGCCGTGCCAGCGCCCAGGCGACGTGCTCGCGTACCAGCTCGCTGGGGTGTCCCTCGCGCGCCAGCAGGGCGGCACGGATGGCCGGCGTGGACGGCGCATTGCCCAGGGCAACGGCGATGTTGCGCAGCCAGCGGGTGTGGCCGATGCGGCGGATGGGACTGCCTTCGGTGCGGCGCAGGAAGCTGTCCTCGTCCCAGGCGAAGAGTGCCACGAGGTCGCTGTCGTCCAGCCCGTGGCGCGGCAGGAAGTCGCTCTCCGGCGTGGGGGTGGCGAAGCGGTTCCAGGGGCAGCACAGTTGGCAGTCGTCGCAGCCATAGATGCGATTGCCCAACTGGGGGCGCAAGGCGACGGGGATGGCCCCGTGCAGCTCGATGGTGAGATAGGAGATGCACAGCCGGGCATCCACCTCGAAGGGGGCGACGATGGCGCGCGTGGGGCAGACCTCGATGCAGGCCTGGCAATCGCCGCAATGGGCGCTCGACGGCACATCCACTGGCAGCGGCAGGTCGGTGTAGATCTCGCCGAGGAAGAACCAGGAGCCGGCCTCGCGCGCCAGCAGATTGCTGTGTTTGCCGATCCAGCCCAGGCCGGCCTTGGCCGCCAGCGGTTTCTCCAGCACCGGCGCACTGTCGCAGAACACGCGATAGCCGAAGCCGCCCACACGGGCCTCGATGCGCCGCGCCAAGCGCTGCAGACGGGCACGCAAGACCTTGTGGTAGTCGCGCCCCAGGGCATAACGGGATATGTAGGCCTTGCTCGGGTCGGCCAGGACCGCCTCGGCGGGGGCGGCCTGCGGCGGCAGATAGTCCATGCGTGCACTGATGACGCTGAGGGTGCCGGGCAGCAGCTCGGCCGGCCGCCAGCGCTTGCTGCCGTGGCGGGCCATGTAGTCCATCTCGCCGTGCATGCCCTTGGCCAGCCAGGCCTGCAGTCGCTCGCCGGCGTCCTCCAGGTCGG
>JANTGX010000134.1 GCA_024762755.1 Gammaproteobacteria bacterium | reverse complement strand
GGGGCCGCAGGCTGCCGCCGTAGTCTTCCAGCTCCTCGGGCTGCACCCCCACCAGCAGCAGGTGGCGGGGATAGTCGCCGAGCAATTGGGCGCTGAGCAGCACCTCCTGGAAGCCGGTCTGGTGCAGGCTCATCTTCTTCGCGCCGAGGAAGCGGGGCACGGCCTCGTCCTCCACCCGCTTGAGGCTGCCCGGGGGCAGGCCGTAGTCCACCGCGTCGAACACCAGCAGGAGGTCCGCCGCCTGCACGTACGGCAACAGGCCGAGGCCCTGGGTGCCGCCGTCCAGCAGGGTGACCGTGTCGGCAAAACGATACTGCCGGTGCAGGGCCTCCACGGCGCGCACGCCGAAGCCCTCGTCGGCCCACAGCACGTTGCCGATGCCCAGGATGGTGACCTTGGGTGTGTGCATGGCTCCCCCTGCCTTCTCCCCGCTTTTGTTCCTGCCACTGGCAAGTTGCGTGCCGCCCCGATTCTCGAAACGGGTCTCCGTTTCACGAGGGCTGGCGGGCATTCCCCGGCGGCAAGGCTGGCAAAGGCCGTCAACTAGCTTTCCACAATATCTTCCAAACCGGAAGGATGGCTTTCAGCCCGATGCCCGGCAGGGCCCGGGTGGGTCAGGTATGGCGGTGGGATTCGCCCGGACCGGCTGCAAAGTCCCCTTCCGGTCTGGGGGCACGGGCCGCAAGGGGCCTTCCACCCCGGCGTCTTCCCGGGCGCACCCCAAGGCCTGCAAGACCTTGATTTTCCGTCGAACACGTCACCTGGCAGGCTCCTTGCTATGCCTTCGCCAGGGACAGGACCGACGGGGCGGACCCACCACCGACAGGGGAGAGACCATGACCGAGAGCTTCTACGACGTGATGCGCCGCCAGGGCATCACCCGGCGCAGTTTCCTGAAATTCTGCACGCTGACCGCCAGCGCCCTGGGACTGGGGCCGGCCTTCGTGCCGCGCATCGCCGAGGCCATGGAGACCAAGCCGCGCATCCCCGTGCTGTGGCTGCACGGCCTGGAGTGCACCTGCTGCTCGGAGTCCTTCATCCGCTCGGCGCACCCCCTGGCCAAGGACGTGGTGCTGTCCATGATCTCGCTGGACTACGACGACACCCTCATGGCCTCGGCGGGGCAGCAGGCGGAGGCCATCATCGAGGAGACCATCGACAAGTACAAAGGCAACTACATCGTCGCCGTGGAGGGCAATCCGCCCCTCAACGAGGACGGCATGTACTGCATCGTCGGCGGCAAGCCCTTCGTCGAGCAGCTGCGCCACGCCAGCGAGCACGCCAAGGCCATCATCTCCTGGGGCTCCTGCGCCTCGCACGGCTGCGTGCAGGCGGCGCACCCCAACCCCACCCGGGCCACGCCGGTGCACAAGGTGATCACCGACAAGCCCATCATCAAGGTGCCGGGCTGCCCGCCCATCGCCGAGGTGATGACCGCGGTGGTGACCTACATCCTCACCTTCGAGCGCTTCCCCGAGCTGGACCGCCAGGGGCGGCCGAAGATGTTCTACAGCCAGCGCATCCACGACAAGTGCTATCGCCGGCCGCACTTCGACGCCGGCCAGTTCGTCGAGCACTGGGACGACGACAGCGCGCGCAAGGGCTATTGCCTGTACAAGATGGGCTGCAAGGGCCCCACCACCTACAACGCCTGCTCCACCATCCGCTGGAACGCCGGCACCTCCTTCCCCATCCAGTCCGGTCACGGCTGCATCGGCTGTTCCGAGGAGGGTTTCTGGGACAAGGGCAGCTTCTATGACCGCCTCACGACCATCAACCAGTTCGGCATCGAGAGCAACGCCGACCGGGTGGGCATGACCGCCGCCGGCGTGGTCGGCGCCGCCACCGCGGCCCACCTGGCGGTCAGCGCCATCAAGCGGGCGCAGCACAAAGGAGACGAGAAATGAGCGTGAACGAGACGCCCAACGGCTTCACCCTGGACGACAGCGGCCGCCGCGTGGTGGTGGACCCGGTGACCCGCATCGAGGGCCACATGCGCTGCGAGGTGAACGTGGACGAGGACAACGTGATCCGCAACGCGGTCTCCACCGGCACCATGTGGCGCGGCCTGGAGGTGATCCTCAAGGGCCGCGACCCGCGCGACGCCTGGGCCTTCACCCAGCGCATCTGCGGCGTGTGCAGCGGCACCCACGCCCTGACCTCGGTGCGCGCCGTGGAAGACGCCCTGGGCATCCAGATCCCGGAGAACGCCAACTCCATCCGCAACATCATGCAGCTCACCCTGCAGGCCCACGATCACCTGGTGCACTTCTACCACCTGCACGCCCTGGACTGGGTGAACCCGGTGAATGCCCTCAAGGCCGACCCCAAGGCCACCTCGGCGCTGCAGAAGCAGGTCTCGCCCCGGCACCCCAAGTCCTCGCCCGGCTACTTCCGCGACGTGCAGAACCGCATCAAGCGCTTCGTCGAATCCGGCCAGCTGGGTCCCTTCAAGAACGGCTACTGGAGCAACCCCGCCTACCGGCTGCCGCCCGAGGCCGACCTGATGGCGGTGACCCACTACCTGGAGGCGCTGGACTTCCAGAAGGAGATCATGAAGATCCGCGCCATCCTCGGCGGCAAGGACCCCCACCCCAACTGGCTGGTGGGCGGCGTGCCCTGCCCCATCAATGTGGACGGCACGGGCTCCGTGGGCGGCCTCAACATGGTCAACCTGAACCAGATCTCCGGCATCATCGACGCCACGCGCACCTTCATCAACGACGTCTACATCCCGGACCTGCTGGCCATCGCCGGCATCTACAAGGACTGGCTGTACGGCGGCGGCATCTCGGGCATGAACGTGCTCTCCTACGGCGACATCCCCGATCACGCCAACGACTACTCGGCGGCCAACCTGATGATGCCGCGCGGCGCCATCCTCGACGGCAACCTCAAGGAGGTGCACGAGGTGGACCTGCGCAACCCGGACGAGATCCAGGAACAGGTGCCCCACTCCTGGTACAGCTACCCCGACGGCGTGAAGGGCCTGCACCCGTGGGACGGCATCACCGAGCCCGACTACCAGCTCGGCCCCAACACCAAGGGCAGCCGCACCCACATCGAGCAGATCGACGAGCACGCCAAGTATTCCTGGATCAAGGCCCCGCGCTGGCGCGGCCACGCCATGGAGGTGGGTCCGCTGGCGCGCTACGTCATCGGCTACGCCCAGGGGCACGAGGCCATCACCGAGCAGATCGATTTCGTCCTCAAGACCCTGGACGTGCCCGTCACCGCCCTGTTCTCCACCCTGGGGCGCACCGCGGCGCGCGGCCTGGAGGCGCAGTGGGCGGCGGACCAGATGCGCTACTTCATGGACAAGCTGCTGGCCAACCTCAAGGCCGGCGACAGCGCCACCGCCAACGTGGACAACTGGGAGCAGTCCACCTGGCCCCGGGAGGCCAAGGGCGTGGGCTTCACCGAGGCGCCGCGCGGTGCGCTGGGCCACTGGCTGCACATCCGCGACACCAAGATCGCCAACTACCAGTGCGTGGTGCCCACCACCTGGAACGGCTCGCCGCGCGACGCCGAGGGCAACATCGGCGCCTTCGAGGCCGCCCTCATGAACACCAAGGTGGAACGCGCCGAGGAACCGGTGGAGATCCTGCGCACCCTGCACAGCTTCGACCCCTGCCTGGCCTGCTCCACCCACGTGATGAGCGAGGACGGCGAAGAACTGACGCGGGTCAAGGTGCGCTGAGTCGGGCCTGCCGCGTATCGAACATCGACAACGAAAAGGAAGGGAGAAGACCCATGAACCTGCTGCGAACCCTCACCGCCCTGCTGGCCCTCGGCGCCTCCACCACCGCCCTGGCCCACACCGGCCATGACGTGCAGGGCCTGGCCAGCGGCCTCGCCCACCCCCTCCTCGGCCTCGACCACCTGGCGGCCATGCTGGCCGTCGGCCTGTGGGCGAGCCGGCAGCGGGGCGCGCCGGCCTGGCGCCCCCTCGCCGTGTTCCTCGTCGCCATGGCCGGCGGCGCCCTCCTCGGCTGGGGCGGCGTGGCGCTGCCGGGCCTCGAGACGGGCATCGCCCTGTCGGTGCTGGTGCTGGGCGGACTGCTCCTCGCCGGGGGCACGCGCGCCGGCGGCCTGCTGCCCCTGATCGGCCTGTTCGCCCTCTACCACGGCCAGGCCCACGGCCTGGAACTGCCCCTGTCCGCCCACCCGGGCGCCTATGCCCTGGGCTTCCTTCTCACCACCGCCGCGCTGCAGCTGACCGGGCTCGCCCTCGGCCGCCTGGCCCTGCGCCACCGCGGCCAGGGCTGGCTGCGCCTGGCCGGCGCCGCCGCGGGGGGACTGGGCGCCTGGCTGCTGCTCGGCGCCTGAAACCGACCACACCGGGGGAGACACCATGAGCAGCGAAAGCCACATCAGCCACAGCGAACCCGCCGTCTACGTCTACGAAGCGCCGCTGCGCCTGTGGCACTGGATCAATGCCCTGGCCATCACGCTACTGGCGCTCACGGGGTATTTCATCGCCAGTCCCTTCCCCACCCTGCCGGGCGAGGCCAGCGACCACTTCCTCATGGGTTACCTGCGTTTCACCCATTTCAGCGCCGGCTACATCCTCGCCATCGGCCTGCTGTTCCGCCTCTACTGGGCGGTGATGGGCAATGCGCACGCGCGGCAGCTGTTCCTGCCGCCGCTGTTCAGCGGCCGTTTCTGGGACGGGGTCTGGCACGAGATCAAGTGGTATGCCTTCGTCGCCCGGGAGCCGCGCAAGTACGAGGGTCACAATCCCCTGGCGACGCTGAGCATGCACTTCCTGTTCCTGTGGTCCGTGATCTTCATGATCGTGACGGGCTTCGCCCTCTACGGCGAGGGGACGGGCATGGACTCCTGGCAGTTTCAGTGGTTCAGCGCCTGGGTGATCCCCCTGTTCGGCCAGAGCCAGGACGTGCACACCTGGCACCACCTGGTCATGTGGGTCCTGGTGTGCTTCATCATCGTGCACGTCTATGTCGCCATCCGTGAGGACATCATGTCCCGCCAGTCCATGATCAGCACCATGATCAGCGGCTGGCGCATGTTCAAGGACAACCGCCGCGTCGACACCGACGCCGAGTGAATCCCGCCGCGGCCTGAGCGTTGCGCTCAGGCCATGGCCTCGCGCAGCAGGCAGGCGATGTGCTCGGCGGGGCGATCCACCCCCTCGCGGATCTGGTGCCGGCAGGAGAAGCCGTTGGCCACCACGCGCGCCGCGGGTTTCTCGCGCAGAGCCGGCAGCAGGGAGAGCTCGGCCATCTGCCGGCCGAGGTCGGCGTGTTCCGCCTCCACGCCGAAGCTGCCGGCCATGCCGCAGCAGGTGCTGTCGATGAGCTCGAACTTCAGCTCCGGAATGGCCTTCAGCACCTTGCGCATGGATTTCATGGCCCCCACCGCCTTCTGATGACAATGGCCGTGCACCAGCACCGGCTGGCCGCCCGTGTCCAGGGGCTTGAGTTCGGGGCGGAAGCGTTTGGCGCTGATCTCGCGGGCGATGAACTCCTCGAACAGAATGGCCCGCGCCGCCACCTGCTCCGCCGCCTCGCCCAGGCCGAGAAAGCGGTAGTCGTCGCGGATGGCCAGCAGACAGGCAGGCTCCAGCCCCACCACCGTGCGCCCGGCCGCCACGTGCGGCTGCAGGGCGGCGAGCATGCGCCGCGCCTCCCGGCGGGCCTCCTCCACCAGGCCGTGGGCGATGTGGGTGCGGCCGCAGCACAGGGGCCGCGCCGGGGTGTCGTCCTCTGCGGCCGGGCGGGCGACGTGCACGACGTAACCGGCGCCGCGCAGCACGGCGAGGGCCGCCTCGGCCTGCTGCGGGGCGAAGTGATCGCTGAAGGTGTCGATGAGCAGGACCACCTCGCCCGGCGGCCCGTCGGGGGCGGAATCCCCGGCCGCCGGCGCCGGCCGGGTGTGGAAGGGACGCGCCACCGGCTCGGGCAAGCGATGCCCGGCGCTCAGCCCCAGCCAGAGTTCGGAGAGCCGCGCGAGCAGGGGCAGACGGTTACGCAGGCGGATCAGCGGACGCAGCCTCGGGACGCCGTTGAGCCCGCGCGAGAGCCGCGCCAGCAGGCGGGTGCGTCGGGAGGGGGGTGTCTCGCGCTGGCGCTGTGCGAGGTATTCGACCTTGATCATGGCCATGTCC
>JANTGX010000133.1 GCA_024762755.1 Gammaproteobacteria bacterium | reverse complement strand
CCGGACTTCGACGACAGCCAGTGGCCACGCTGTATCGTACCCCTCAGCACGAGCCGTGCGGCGCCTGACGCGGCGGCGAATGGCCAGCTCACCTGGCTGCGCTATGCCTTCTCCCTGCCCAGCCTGGACACGGGCCACCGCTACACCTTGGCCGTGCAGTTCCCGCCCAGCGACGGGGCACTACAGGCCTACCTCAACGGCCATCGTCTGACGCTGTCGGCCAGCGACGACGAGGGCCACTATTACGAACTCGGCGAACTGCGTGGCGTGTTGCGGCCGGGCAGAAACGTCCTCGCCATCGCCGGTCTCGACAGCAACCGCCTGGATGCCATCGCCCTGCTCGATACGGAGGATCGCTACGGCACCCATGAGGTCGACGGAGAGACCAAGGTGCGCGAGATGGAGGCACTGCACAGCGATCTGGTCGAAATGGACCTGAGCAGCGACGAAGTGGGCGAACTGGAGCAGCGCGGGATCGAAGACTTCATCGACTTCCTGCAGGCCAAGGTGGATCGGAGCAACGACCACGTCGACTTCGGTTTTCTGCGCCTACGCACCGACACCTACCGCGTGCGCCAGATGATGTTGGGCAACGACGCCGCCACCCGCCTGGCGACCTCGCCCGCGCTGGCGGAGATCGCCCAAGGCGAATCGGCCCTGGCGACCAAGGAGGAGCTGGCCAATTTCTTCCAGCGCATGAAACTGACCATCGGTGAAGGAGCGGAGGAAAAGGCCAAGCCGACCGGTGGCGAGGGCGGAGGTGCCACGGGCGCGGCGCCCATGCACACTGCCGGCAGCTCCGTCAGCGGTACGTCTGCGGCCACACCGAGGATGGATGCCCGTGCGGTCTCTTCCACCAGCGGCGGGCGCCAGCCATCCGCCCTCGGCCGCAGCACCCGTGCCTTTTTCGCCGCCGAGTTTATCCAGCCGACGGCCGGCGCCGGTCAGCCCCTCGCCGGCGGTATGGCGCCCGTGGGCAAGCCAGCGGAAGGTCTCTCCGGGGTCGCTGGTGTGGGGGCGCCCCTCACTGTGCCGGCCAATGTACAGCTCTCGCGCGCCGTCTCTGATGGCCAGTTGTTCGCCTCGGCGACGGAGGACGAGGTGCTCGAGCAGGCTCCGGTGATCGGTGCATTGACACCCTTGCGAAATGTCACCGTGGGCGAACGCCTGAAAATAGGCAGTGCCGAGCTGTCCTATTTTGACGGTGTCGCGGCCAAGGGCGAGACCCTGCAGAACCTATTGGCGACGGGGCTGCATCTCGACGACCTGGAGGTGCCGGGGTTGTTCAAGCACGATGCGAATGGACAACCGACGGGGGAGAGATACACCTTCGGCGAGCTCAACCCCCAGCTGATCGCCGAGGTCGCCGCCGGTCAGTTCGATACCCCGCCCAGCGATGACGAGACCGGCTTCTTCAATGCCGGGGTCAAGGCCTTGGAAGACGTCGTCGGCACCCTGCGCTTGGTGGAGGGTCGGGTGCATGCCTACCGGCGCGCCATCAAGCGCTGCCAGCAGGCCTTGCAGCGGATCGATGCCGAGCTGTCGCAGGCCGACAGGCGCCTCAAGGGCATCGGTGACGAGCTGGCCGAGGCGCGCCACGACGTGACCGTGGCACGGGCCTTGATGGCCGAGGAACAAGGGCGCATCGATGGCATCAATGCCCGCCGCGACAAGCTGTTGCAGGGTCAGGTGCCGTTTCTCCTCTTCCGTCGCCCGCGCCGGGTGGCGGCCCGGGTGGACGTGCCGGTGCACGCCCTCGATCCCGACCTCAGTGAGCAGCCTCTGCCGCTGTGTGACCTGAGCGGGGTGCAGACCCCCGAACCCCTGGCGGCCATGTTGGACGTGTTGCGCGATGCGCCGCTGAAGTGGTTCCGCGCGGCCTACCGCCTGCTGCCCCAGCTCAGCCGGCTGGCCGATCTGCAGGTCACCCTGGCGGTGGCCAAGCGCCGTGCCACGGCGGGCGCGTCCCTGCATCCCCTCTTGCAGCAAGGCCGCTTGCCCCAGCCCAATGCCGCGGCGCCCACGACCCAGCAGGCCCGAACGGGCGAGGATCGCCTGCTGCAAGGGCTGGGCGTCACCCTGAACCTGGCCAGCCAGCGCGTGCAGCAGGCGCGGCGGGCCACGGCACAGGTGGACCTGAGCGCCTTCCAGCACCTGGGCTGGGCGGAGGCCGCGCAGCGGCTGCCCGGTTTGGTGTCGTTGGCGGACCTCATCGACGGCAACCACGGCCGTTTCGAGGCCAGCCGTGGGGCCGCCGATGTGCTCGCGCGCATGGCCGAGGTGGTGACCTGTCTCTATCTGGACTTCTCCGCCGTGCCGGCGGTCATCCGCCTCACCTGGGCCGAGCGACTGAGCCAGTACGATGGGCCGGTCAACCTGCGCGATCTCCATGCGTTGCCGCGCTTCGCCGAGCTGGACTTCATCCAGCGCCACGACATGCAGCGCCTGGTGGACTGGCTGTATGGCCGCATCGACCCCCGTTACCCCGAGGCCGGCGACCTGGTCGGCGATCTGGTGCGGGCGGCCCTGCTGGTGGCCAGCCACGCGCCGGTGAACCAGCTCATCGCCGCGCACCTGCCGGCGCCGGTGGTGCTGCGCCCGGGTGGTCTGCTGCACCTCATCGCCGACCTCGGCCGGGTACGCATCGGCATGCAGGTGTCCCTGGGCCGGGCCGGGCAGACCGTGGCCCTGGGCCGGGTGACGGACATGGCCGGCGGCGAGGTGGTGGCCGAGGTGGTCAGCACCGCGCACGAAGGGATGCAGCTGGATACGGATGCCCAGGTGCAGATCGGCGAGCGTCTGGGTGCGTCGTCGCTGGCCTTCGGTCGAGGCTAGGGGAGTTGGGCATGGCCGACGAACAGCGCCGGATACGCCACCTGAGCCTGCGCGGCGCCGACGAGGCGGCCCTGCAGCACGCCCGGCGTGGCCTGGAGGAGGCCTTTCGCACCGCCAGCCTGCCCGGACTGCCGCCCCAGGCCCAGGTGGTGATCCGGCGTCTGGACCTGGGTGAGGTGCCAAATACCGCCTCTGCCGGGTTGCTGGCCCGTCGCATCGATGCGCGGGTCCAGCAGTTGGCCGCCGGGGCGGTCCGCGTAGACAGCCTCGATCCACGCCAACCGGCTGCCGACGCCGAGGTGGTCTGGTTCGCCGATGCCCTGCAGCCCTATGCCTTGTTGCTGACGCGGCTGCTCGACGGTGCGCCGACCACGGCCTGGTATTGGCGCAGCCTGTTCCCGCCTCAGGCCCTCGGCCCGGCGGGGGTGGAATATCTCCTGCTGGCCGCCGTCGACACCCCGGCCGGCGCCCACGCCCCGGCCCACCTGCTGGCGTCCGTGCTGCAGCCGGCGCGCGTGCCGGCCCTGCTGGCGCGGATCGACCCGGCCCTGGCCCAGCGCCTGCTGCACCAACAGGGCCAGCGACCCACGCTGCTGTCGAGCGGGCACGACGGCCCCACGCCGCTACCGCCGCCCCCTTGCCGCCCGGTCTGGCGCGCGCTGCTGCGCCAGGCCGCCGAGCGCTGGGGGATAGAGGACGTGCGCAGCCGCTGGCTGGCCCTGCAGGCCCTGATCCGGCATCGGCCGGGGTTGTTGGCGCAGGGCGACAGCGCGCAACGCATCCGCCTCGATGCCTGGCTGGAGGACTGGTCGGCCGATGCCGGTCAGGTGGTGGCCGGCAAGGCCGCGGTGGTGATGCACGACACGACGGAGACGCCAGGGTGCGACCACGCCGGGGCGTCCGCCGAGGGCGAGCGCGACCCCGCCACGGCACCGCAAGGTACCGTCCCGCGCGCGAAGTCGGACCGCGCGCAGCGGCTGCCCCCGGCCGGAACTTCGGTGAAGGACCCGGCGGGGGATTCTGCGGACGCTCCGACGATCCCTCTGCAGACGGGCGCGGCCAAAAGGGCCGCGACGGCGACGCGCCTATCACCTCCCGTTCCTCGCCCCACGAGTGAGGAGGAGGAGGGCCGAGCCAGCGCCAGCACAGAGGCATCTAGTACGACCTGGAGCGGTCTCCATCCCTCGACCCATGCCGGCTTCGCCCTGCTCATCGGCCTCTTCGAGCGTCTCGACATGGCCGCCCTGCTGGCCGAGAACGAGGCCCTGCTGCTGGCCGACTTTCCCTTGCGGGTGCTGCGCGATCTGGCCTGGCGCCTCGGCCTGCCGAGGGACGACGGGGTTTGGCGCCTGTTCGACGAACTCGGCAGGACGGCACCGACGGTGACACGCTTCATCGCCCCCGAGCCCTGGTGGCGACTGGTCGCCGAAGATGGTCGGCCGCTGCGCCGGGGGCGTCTGGACGAGGCCGGTCGTTGCCCGATCACGGCGCCCGATGGCCGCTGCTGCCTGTTCTACGGGGCGGCGGACGACCCGGCCTGCGTGGCTCGATTGCAGGACATGAGGGTGGAGGACACGGACGGTCCCAGTGCACCGCCCCGTGTGCAGACGCTGAGCGCCCAGTTTCAATGGCTGTGTGCGGCCCGCCTGCGGCGGCTCAGTGGGATCTCCCTGCGTCAGCTGGTTCGTCGACCGGGCACCCTTGCCCTCACCGCCACCCACTGGGACGTGATCTTCGACCTGGCGCAGACCGACCTGCGCCTGCGCCGCGTGGCCCTGGATTGTGATCCCGGCTGGGTACCGTGGCTGGGCCGGGTGGTGCAATTTCATTATCGGCACGGAGCGTAGTCACATGCCAGGCGAGACGGCCAGCCAACCCACGGCGGCGCAGAGTACGGCGATCCCCCTCGGCCTGCACCACGTGGTGTTGGCCTGCATCGGCCGCCTGTTGTTTGCCGAGGAGGGCGTCGAGCCCCTGGGCGCGGAGCAGGCCTATCTCTTCAATCACTACCAGGCGGTGCGCCCGCTGGGCGATCCGGCGCAGGTGTTGGAACAGTGTCTGGCACGGCCCGCCGCGGCGGACGAGGCCCTGCTCCGCCTGGCCGGTGCCCTGCGCCTGAGCCGGCTGGAGATCCTCGCCTTGACCCTGGCCCTGATGGTGGAGGAGGAACCCATGACCGGCCGTGTGTTGGCCCACCTGCAGGCCCCGGTGGGGGGTTCGCGACCGACCCTCGGCCTGCTGGAGGCGGCCCTGGCGCCCGTCGCCGAGGGGACGTGGCTGGTGGGTGATCTGCTGGGCGGCCCGGCGGTGGCCAGCGGCGCCTTGCAGATCCTCGATGCGCAGGCCCCCCTGCCGGAGCGCAGTCTGCGCATGCCCTTGGGGCTTGCGCTGGCCATGCGCGGCAAGCCGCTGGCCTGGCCCGGCGTCTCCCTGGCCACCACGGAGCAGACCCTTCACCTGCCACCCACACTGCAACAGCAGATGGACCAGCAGGCTCGGGCCCTGCGGAGCGACGCCCAAGGCCTGCTGGTGATCCGTTCGGCCTCCACCGAGGAGGCGCGGGCGGTGGCCGTGGCGCTGGCCGCACGACTCCATCGCACGCCCTTGTTCATCGACGAGGACGGCGACATGGCTGGCCTGGGGGCGGCCTGTCTCGTGCTCGAGGCGCTGCCGGTGTTCGTCGTCGCCGGCGACGTGGCGACGAAGACGATCCCCTCACTGCCGGCCTATAGCGGACCCAGGCTGGCCCTGTGCGGGCCGGATACACCGGTGAGCACGGCGCAGGGCAGCGTGGTGCAGTGGTCGCTGAGTACGCCTTCACGCAGCGAACGGGCAGATCTCTGGCAGGCCTATCTGGGCGAGGAGGCGCTGGCACGACAACTGGCGCGGGCGCATATCCATTCCGCCGGGCGCATCGCCGAGCTGTCGCGTCTGGCCCTGCGCGAGGCCCAGCGGCAGGGACATGGACGTCCGAGTGTGAAGGACGTACGCCAAGCGGCCTGGGCGGCAGAGGCCGGCCAACTGGCCAGCCTGGCCCAGCCGGTGAACGCGGACATCCCCGACGAGGCCCTGGTGCTGACCAAGGCGGTGGACGAGGAGCTGCAACAACTGGTGGCCCGTTGCCGGGTGCGCGAGGATCTCGACCGCTCCCTCGGCGTGACCCTCCGTGCGCGCTATCAGTCCGGTGTGCGCGGGTTGCTGGTGGGGCCTTCCGGCACGGGCAAGACCCTGGCCGCGGGCTGGTTGGCGACGCGTCTCGGTCTGCCGTTGTACCGCGTGGATCTGGCTGCAGTGGTGAGCAAGTACATCGGCGAGACGGAGAAGAACCTGGCCAACCTG
>JANTGX010000132.1 GCA_024762755.1 Gammaproteobacteria bacterium | reverse complement strand
TGGTGGACCTCAGGGGCGGGATCTACCGTCTGGTCGCGGCAGACTGAGGCGACGCCGAGCCATGTGTGGCCGTTTCTACCTCGATGCCTCGCCCGAGTAGCTGGCCCGGGCCTACGACTTGTCCAGCAGGTCCTTGAGCCCGGCGAAGGGGTTGTGGCTGGCGCTGGCGCTCTGCGTGGTGCCGCCGGCGCCACGGCTGTTGCCGGCCTCGAGCTGGCGCTGGTGCTCGTTGTCGTGGCAGTAGAGGCAGAGCAGTTCCCAGTTGCTGCCGTCCTCGGGGTTGTCGTCGTGGTCGTGATTGCGGTGATGCACGGTCAGCTCGCGCAGGTTGGCGCGGGTGAATTCGCGCTGGCAGCGACCGCAGATCCAGGGGTACATCTTCAGCGCCTTTTCGCGATAGCCCTTCTCGCGCTGCTCGATGTTGCGGCGGGCCTCGGCGACGATGCGGTCGGGGTCGTTTTGCTTCGATGACATGGTCGAACCTCGTGATGGTGGCGTCTTTGACGATGTTTCTGAGAATATAGCGAAAACTCCGGAGGAGAAACCATGACCCTAGGCCCCGTGATGCTGGATCTCGCCGGCATCGAGATGAGCGCCGAAGAACGCGAGATGCTGTGCCATCCGCTCGTCGGTGGGGTGATCCTGTTCAGCCGCAACTACGCCTCGCCGGATCAGCTGCAACGCCTGGTGGAGCAGATCCACGCCCTGCGCGAGCCGCGTCTGCTGGTGGCGGTGGATCACGAGGGCGGCCGGGTGCAGCGTTTCCGTCAGGGTTTCACCGCCCTGCCGCCGGCGCGTGGCTACGGTCGGCGCTACACGCAGGATCCGCGCCATGCCCGACACCTGGCCGAGTTGGGAGGCTGGCTGATGGCCAGCGAGCTGCGTGCGGTGGGAGTGGATTTCTCCTTCGCCCCGGTCTTGGACCTGGACTATGGCGTCAGCGAGGTGATCGGCGACCGCGCCTTCCACCGTGATGCCGAGATCGTGGGCGATCTGGCCCAGGCCTATATGGTGGGCATGAAGCGCGCCGGCATGGCGGCCACGGGCAAGCACTTTCCCGGCCACGGCGCGGTGGCGCCGGACTCCCATGTGGCCCTGCCGGTGGACGAGCGTCCGCTGGTGGACATCGAGGCCGAGGACCTGCGCCCCTTCGAGCGGCTGATCCACGCCGGTCTGGCCGGGGTGATGCCCGCGCACGTGGTCTATTCGGCGGTGGATCCGCGCCCGGCGGGGTTCTCCGCCTTTTGGTTGCAGGAGATCCTGCGCGGCCGGCTCGGCTTTCAAGGGGCCATCTTCAGCGACGACCTGAGCATGCAGGGGGCGCACGTGATGGGCGACATCGTGGCGCGTGGTGAGGCGGCGCTGGCGGCCGGCTGCGACATGCTGCTGGTGTGCAATCATCCGCAGGATGCCGCGCGCCTGCTCGACGGCCTGGGCGCGCACGACGACCCCGTCTCCCACCTGCGCCTGGTGCGCCTGCATGCGCGCCATCCCCTGTCGCGCGATGAACTGCTGGGCAGCGAGGCCTGGCGCCAGGCGGTGGCCGCCCTGCAGCCCCTGCACGATCACGAGACCCTGGAGCTGGAGGTCTAGGTGGCCGTCGGCATCGATCCCCAGGCGATCAAGCGCAAGCTCCAACACTGGCTGTGGGAGGTGGACCTGTCGCAGCTGCCCCACTATCAGGCGGCGTTGATCCGTGCCGCGCGCATCGCCGTGGCGGTGGGTCGCGATATCGCCAACGGCGACCTCAGCCTGCGTGCCACCAGCCTGGTCTACACCACCCTGCTGTCGCTGGTGCCCCTGCTCGCCCTCAGCTTCGCCATGTTCAAGGCCTTCGGCATGCACAGCGCCCTCGAGCCGGCCCTGGTCGCCCTGCTCGAACCCCTGGGCGATCAGGGTGCGGAGCTGGCCGGGCAACTGGTGCACTTCGTCGAGAACGTCCGCGTGGGGGTGCTCAGCTCCCTCGGCCTGGTGATGCTCATGTTCACCGTGGTCTCCCTGTTGCAGAAGATCGAGGGGGCCTTCAATGCCATCTGGCACGTCTCCTCGCTGCGCCCGCTGGTGCAGCGGGTCACCGGCTACCTCAGCACCGTGCTGCTGGGCCCGCTGCTGGTGTTCACCGCCATGGGTCTCACCGCTTCGGTGATGAGTTCCTCGCTGGTGCAGCAGTTGCTGGCGATGGAGCCCTTCGGCTCGTTGTTCTACCTGTTCAGCAAGCTGCTGCCCTACCTGCTGGTGATCACCGCCTTTACCTTCGTCTACATCATCATCCCCAACACCCGGGTGCGCCCACGCAGTGCCCTGGCGGGAGCGGTGGTGGCGGGCGTGCTCTGGAACTTGGCCGGCTGGGGGTTTGCCGCCTTCGTCGTCAGCTCCACCAAATACACCGCCATCTATTCCAGTTTCGCCATCGTCATTCTGTTCCTCATCTGGCTCTATGTGAGCTGGCTGATCCTCCTGCTCGGCGCCAGCATCGCCTTCTATCACCAGCACCCGGCCCTGCGCCAGCAGGCCGCCGGCGGCCTGGGCACGCGGGCGCGCGAGGCCCTGGCCCTGGAGATCATGCGCCGGGTGGCGTGTGCCTATGCCGAGCAGGGGCCGCGCTGGAGCCTGGACGAGCTGGCCGGCGACCTGCAGCTGCCTCAGGCCCTCATCGGCGGGGTGGTGGAGACCCTGCTCGAGGCGGGGCTGTTGGTGTGCACCGACGACGAACCCGGCCGGCTCCTGCCAGGGCGAGACCCCGCGCACATCGACCTCAAGCAGATCGTCGACGCCATCGCCAAGGGACCCGCCGACGAGGTGGCCCTGGCCATCCTGCCGGCCCCCGTGCGGCGGGTGATGGAGGGTCTGGACCTGGCCCTCGGACGCGAGCTGGCAGGCACCAGTCTGCGCGACCTGGCCGGGGAGGAGGCCACAGCGGGGCCTGTCGCCGGCGGTGAACAAGGCTGACCCCCTGCCCATCGCCGCCCCCGGCGGCTCGGAGGGTCAAGTTACGCCGCCGCCCGCCGATGCTAGGAGAAGACCCGGCATCTCGAGAACGGCCCGTGCAGTGGACATTCTGTTATTGACGACACCGTCGCAGCACGCGGCGGACAACCCGGCGGTGGAGCGCAATGCCAGCCGCCTCAAACAGTGGATCGGTGAACTGCCGGTGATGGACGTGGTGGAGACGGTGCGTCAGTTGCACGCCGCCATCTCGCCCTTCAACGAGCTCGATCTGCCCGATGCGGAGCGCCTCAAGCTGCTGGAGGTCTTCCGCCAGGGTTTCGAGGAGATCCTCTTCACCTACGACGACAGCCGCCTGCGCGTGCTGCCCCTGGCCGCCGCCCAGCGCGACGACCTGGCCGAGGACATCATGTGGCTCTATCTCGAGCTGGCCGCCGGTTACAAGATCCTGGTCCGCAATGGCCACCAGGAGGGTCTGCAACCGGCCCACGACAGCCTGCTGCTGCAGGCCATCTATCGCGCCATGGAGCTGATCGCGCACGCCCTCCTGTACGCCCTGCGTGCGGGCAAGGCGGCGCCGCCACTGGCGCGTCTCGAGCTGCACCAGTTGTATGCCTTTGCCGAGGCCGGCGGGGCCGTGGGCCAGCGTCTGCGGGCCCTGCGCCGCGAGACCGCGGTGCCCACCATCGATCGCCTGTACAAACAATGCCTGCTCATGGACCTGCTGGACATGGAGCGCCTCAGCGGCCTGGAGCTGATGGAGGCCTTCGTCCTGCTCGAGGCGCACGCCTCGCACTGTCTCATCGACACGGCGCAGCCGGCCGCCAGCGGTGAATTCCTCATCGACCTGATGGCCGACGAGGCGCCGCGACCGGCCGACAAGTCCGGTGACCCGCCCCTGCTGCCGCGCCGTCTGGACGTGCGCCCCGCGCGCGAGGCCATGGAGGCCTGGCTGGCTGAGCATGGCGACGACAGCAGCGGTTTCATGGAACAGGACGTACGCCTGATGCGCGTGTTGGTGGGCCTGCTCGGTTCGCACTGGGGCCGACAGCAGCCGCGCTTCGCGGCGCGGCGATTCGTCAAGGTCGCCCTGGGAGTGGAGGCATTGACCCATTTCCTCGCCGATACCGGGCGCATCGCACAGGCCTGCAATGCCGAGGTGCACGGCGGCATCGAGGTGCTCAGTCTGGACAGCGAGGAGGAGACCCGTTACCTGCTCGGCGACTGGCAGATGCTCGACAAGAGCGACACCGGCTGCCTGCTGGTGGGGCGGCCGGCGGCCGATGCGGCCTTCCCGGCCGAGGGCACCCTGCTGGGGGTGGTGGGCTTCGAGGCCGACTTCCCGCAGCGGCTGTCGCTGGGCATCGTCCGCTGGCAGGGCGAGATCAGCGAGGGCCGCTGCAAGCTGGGGGTGGAGGTGCTGGAGGGGGCGGCGCAGCCCGTGCTGGTGGCGGACAGCGCCGCCGACCTGGATCAGGCACCGGGCCACGGTTTCTATTTCCCCCGTGATGCCGCCGCGAAGCGGCCGGCGGCCCTCCTGCTGCCGCGTCTGGGGGAGGCCCACCCGCTGCACGTCCAGGTACAGGGGCGCGCCTTCGTCGTCGATGTGGTCGCGGTGCTGCGCGAGACCCCGGAGTTCGTCCAATACCGTTTTCGTGTGCAGGAGTGAACGCATGCCCACGCACGCCGCTCGCCTGAGACCCGCCATCCCCGGCCGGGCCCCCGTCCCTCTTCCCCCTTCCCTCCAGCGGCCGGCGATCCCGGCGAGGCCCATCGCGTGTCCCGAATCGAACTGATCTCCCCGGCGTCCGGCAGTCCCTACCGCGAGGCCGACGTGCTCGCCCTGTGCCAGGGTCAGGCGGTGCGTGCCGGCCCCGGCGAGGACTTCGTCGGCCGGCCCATGACCGCCCTCATCGCCAGCGCGCGCGACGTGGTCAAGTTGCGCACCGAATACCGGCTGGAGGCGCCACAGGCGCGGCGCTTCGTCGAACAGGCCGTGGCGCGCGAGGCCGGCCTCGGCGTGCACCATCCACACAAGACCTGGTTCCTCTGGCAACCGGCGGACGAGCCCGGGCGGATACTGATCGGCAATATCACGCCCCGCCTGCTCACCCTGGAGCAGGGCACGGCGCTGGCCGAACGTTTCGATGACGAGGCCAGGGTCGATCTCATCGCCCAGGCGGTGGCGCGCTATCTGGCCCTCTTCGCCACCCAGGAGCAGAGCCTCGACTTAGGCCTGTCCAACTTCGGCGTGGATGCCGGTGGCACGCTTTTCTACGTGGACGACGACGTCTACGGCGGCAATGACATCACTCCCCTGAGCGATGCCCTCGGCGTGTGGGTGCGCAGTCAGGCGTGGCTGACCCCGGCACTGGGTCGCCGCCTGGGCCAGCAGGTGGCCGGGGATCTGCGGCGCCATTTCAGCGACAGCCACTGGGTCACCGTGGTGGCGGAGGGCCTGCGCGGGGTGTTCATGCCGTCTGCGCGGGGTGAAGTGGTGACGGCCCTCATCGAGGGGTTGTATGGCAGCCACACCACGCCGGCCACTACCCCGCGCGCGGCGCGGGTGCTGCAGGAGACCCAGGCCGGTGGCCCGATGGCCTTGCTGGCCGACGTGCATGGCAACGCGCCGGCGCTGGAGCGCGCCCTGGACTATCTGGCCAGCCGGGGCATCGAGCGCGGCCTGGTGCTGGGCGACGTGGTGGGTTACGGGCCGCATCCGGCGCAGTGTGTGGCCATGCTGCAGGGGCTGCAGGGCTGGGACATGATCCGCGGCAATCACGACCACGCGGTGGCCCATGGCCAGTTGCGCTCCGGTGCCAGTCGCCTGGCGCAGTGGTCACTGGAGTGGACCATCGACCAGTTGGACGCCGAGGCGCAGGCCTGGTTGGCCGCCCTGCCGGTGTTTCTGCAGGGCGACGACTGGCTGGCGGTGCATGGTTCACCGCGCGACAAGACCTTCTTCAACGGCTACGTCTATCAGATGACCTACACGGAGAATCTCGACGAGATGGCGCAGCGGGATCTGCCCCTGTGTTTCCACGGCCACACCCACATCCAGAAGAGCTGGCTGCGCGATGCTGGCGGTGACCGCGGTGATTCGAGCGCACAGCAGGATCTCTCTGCGGCGGCCCACGCCCTGATCTGTCCCGGCTCCGTCGGCCAGCCCCGCGGCGGCGAGGCGGGCGTGGAGCTGGCCATCGTCGATACCCAGACGCGGATGCTCGAATACATCCGCCTGCCCTATGACCTGAGCACCACGGTGGCGGACATG
>JANTGX010000131.1 GCA_024762755.1 Gammaproteobacteria bacterium | reverse complement strand
CCCCTGATACGGCGTGGGGTCCGCCACCCCGGCCGCGGCGAAGCCGGCGGCGCGCAGGCGGCAGGAATCGCAATGGCCACAGGCACGACCCTCGGCGTCCGGATCGTAGCAGGAGAGGGTCAGGCCGTAGTCCACGCCGAGGCGGGTGCCCTCGCGGATGATCTCCGCCTTGCTCAAGTCGATCAGCGGGGTGTGGATGGTCACCCCCTGGCCCTCGACGCCAGCCTTGGTGGCCAGGTTGGCCATGGCCTGAAAGGCGGCGATGAATTCCGGCCGGCAATCGGGATAACCGGAGTAGTCCACGGCGTTGACACCGATGAAGATGTGCCGCGCCCCCAGCACCTCGGACCAGGCCAAGGCGTAGCTGAGAAACAGGGTGTTGCGGGCCGGCACATAGGTCACCGGGATGCCGGCGTTGTCCTCGTCCTTGGGCACCTCGATGGCGTCATCGGTGAGGGCCGAGCCGCCGATGGCCCGCAGGTCGAGGGAGATCACACGGTGTTCCCGCGCACCGAGGGCCTCGGCCACCCGCCGCGCGGCGGTCAGTTCCACCCGGTGGCGCTGGCCGTAGTCGAAGCTGAGGGCATGACAGACCAGCCCCTGCTCGCGCGCCATGGCCAGGGTGGTGGCCGAGTCGAGGCCACCGGACACCAGGACCACGGCCTGTTCCCTCCGCTGTTCGCTCATCGTCCCTCGGCCTCCCCCCACAACAGTTTGTGTAGCTGGATCTGGAAACGTACCGCCAGGCGGTCCTCGAGGATCCACTCGGCCAGGCGGCGCGCCTCGAGCTGGCCGTGGACCGGCGACATGAGCACCTCGCAGCGCTCGCTGAGGTCGTGTTGCGCAATCAGCTCACAGGCCCAATCGTAGTCGGCGCGGTCGCAGAGCACGAACTTGAGCTGGTCCTGCGCGCGCAGCAGGGCGAGATTCTCCCAGCGATTCTTCGCCACTTCACCGGAACCCGGCGTCTTCAGGTCCATCACCACCACCACGCGCGGATCGACACCACCGATATCGAGGGCGCCACTGGTCTCCAGGGAGACCTCGTAACCGGCATCGCACAGCTGCTCGAGCAGACCCAGACAACCGCGCTGGGCCAAGGGCTCGCCCCCGGTGACGGTCACGAAACGCGGCGCATAGGCGGCCACGGCGCGCAGGATCTCGTCCCGCTCACGCCATTCGCCACCCTGGAAGGCATAGGTCGTATCGCAATAGCCGCAACGCAACGGACAGCCGGTGAGACGCACGAAGACCGTCGGCCAGCCGACGCTGCGCGACTCACCCTGCAAAGAATAGAACACCTCGCTGATGCGCAGGCGGCCCGTGCTGCGCGGGTCCTGGCCGGGCGCCTCGGTGTGGGCTGGATTGTCGGTGACGATGGGCATAAAAAGAACCCCGCCATGGCGGGGTGGGATCGGCTTGATGTGAACAGGCCCTAGTTGATTTCCTTCAGCCGCTCCTGCGCCAGGCGCGCGGCGGTACTGCCAGGGTAGTTGAGCAAGATGCTGTTGAGGGCCAGGCGGGCCTTGTCCTTGTCGCCCAATTCCAGATAGGTGTAACCCAGCTTGAGCAGGGCATCGGGGCGCTTGGGGCTGTCCGGGTAATCGTTGACGACCTTCTGGAACTCCGCCAGCGCGGCCTTGAAGTTACGCTGCACGTAGTTGGCCTCGCCCAGCCAGTATTGGGCATTGTCGCTATAACGGCCGTGGGGATACTTCTGCACGAAGGCCTTGAAGGCGGCGATGGCCAGGTCGTAGCGTCCTTCCTTGAGCAGGTTGAAGGCCCGCTCGTAGTCGGCACGTTCCTCGGCCGGATCGACCGCGGCCGGTGTGGCGGTCGCTGGTCCGGCGCTGGGCGCCAGGCTGACGCCGGCGGCGATGGCCACGTCGCTGGCCGCCGCCGCGGCCGGGCTGGCCACTCGCGGAGCAACCGGTGCTGACGAGGGCAGTGCGGCGGTGGCCGGCGCCTGCGCCGAGGAGATCGTCTGTTGACCAGTGACGCCCGGCCGGGCCTTCGTCTCCAGTGCCGCCAGGCGGCGGTCCACGTCCAGGTAGAGCTCACGCTGACGCTTCTTCAACTGCTCGAACTGATAATTCAGTTCTTCCACCTGCCCCGTGAGGCGTTGATTTTCCGCCTGCAGATTGTCCAGGCGTTGCTCCATGTCCACCAAGGCCTGGTTCTTGATCAGGCGCTCCAGGCGGGCCAGGCGTTCCTCCAACTGCTTGACCACGGAGGCACGCGCGCCGGGTTCGGTGGCCGCCTCGATCACCGGGGCCGGCTCACGCGCCCACACCGGGGTGGCCAGCAGAGCGGCGAGGAGGATGGAGGGCAGCAGGCGTGAGAGGCGCATCTCGGTGCTCAGCGCTCGTAGTCGATGACCGCGCGGCGGTTCAACGCCCAGGCCTCTTCGTTGTGACCCAGGGCCACGGGGCGTTCTTCGCCGTAGCTGATGACGCGGATCTGATCGTCGGCCACGCCCTGCAAGACCAGCAGGCGCTTCACCGCATTGGCCCGGCGCTCGCCCAGTGCCATGTTGTATTCACGGGTGCCGCGCTCGTCGGCGTGGCCCTCGATGGTGACGTGGACGTCCGGATGGGTGGCCAGGTACTCGGCATGCGCGTTGAGCACCTCGCGGTACTCCGGCTTGATCTCGCTCTTGTCGAAGTCGAAATAGATCACGCGGGTGGCCAGGGGGCTGTTGGGGTCTTCCAGGGGATCAAGCGGCGCGGCCTCGGTGGCCATGCTCTCGGCGCCCATGTGCTCGCCCTCCATGCCACCTTCACTGCCGGCACCCTGGGCCATGGCACCCTGTTCAGCGCCCACCTCCTGCTGGGTGGCCTGGCCCATGCCGCCGGCGCCCTCTTCCTGCACTTTGCCCGGGGTACCGCAACCCAACAACAACAGCGCCGGCAGGATGGCAAGCGCACTCTTGACCCAAAATTTCATCGGTGACTCCTTCTCATAGTCTCTGGAATAGGTAAGACATAAAAAACGGTTACTTCTTGTTCTTGCGATAATCTTGCGTCGGTGCGACACGGCCGTCTGTGACGCGCGAAGCAAAACCCTTCGCCGGGTCTCGCTGCGCCGGGCGGGTTATTCTAGCGTTCTTTACCGACTTGTGCCTCTAACCAGCCTCTCTGGCACGCCCCAGCCGGGTGAGCCGAAGCTTCTATCTTTCGTTCGCCGACGGCTAATTTTCGAAAGGCGACCATGCCGGCTCCCGCACGTCGCCTTCCTGCACACTCAGCCGCTGGCGCACCCGGCCATCGACGGAGACGGCCGCCAGCACGCCGTGGGAACCGGAATTGGTGGCATAGATGATCATGCTGCCGTTGGGTGCGAAACTGGGAGACTCATCCAGCATGCCGTCCGTCAGAATCCGCAACTCACCGCTCTCCAGGTCGAGGACCGCGACGCGGAAACGCCCCTGGGTGCGGTGGATCATGGCGATCTGTCGGCCATCGGGCGAGACCTCGGCGCGGGCATTGTAGCCGCCCTCGAAGGTCAACCGCTCGGCCCGCCCGCCGGCCAGGGAGACCCGGTAGATCTGCGGGCTGCCGCCCCGGTCCGAGGTGAAGACGATGGCCTTGCCGTCGGGGGTCCAGGCCGGCTCCGTATCGATGGCCCAATGCCGCGTCAGACGGCGCAGGCGCTTGCTGGCCAAGTCTAAGACATATATCTCGGGGTTGCCATCCTTGGACAGACTCAGCGCCAGGCGACGACCATCCGGCGACCAGGCCGGGGCGCCATTGAGGCCCGGGTGTGCGGAGACCCGCTGCCGCTGGCCAGTGGCCACGGTCTGCACATACACCACTTGGTGGCCGCGGTCCTCCAACGAGGCATAGGCCAGCCGCTTGCCATCCGGGGACCAGGCGGGACTGAGGATGGGCTCGTGCGAGTTGAGCAGGGCCTGCGCATTGTAGCCGTCGGAGTCGGCCACCCAGAGGGTGTATTTGCGCTGGTCGCCCGCGCCCTGCGCCGTGACATAGGCGATCTCGGTATTGAAGGCACCGGGCTCGCCGGTGAGCAACTTGTAGATGATATCGCTGGCGTGATGCGCCGCGCGGCGCAGGCGCTTGCCCGACACGGTCATGCGATAACCGTCGAGCTGTTGACCCTTGAACACGTCATACACGCGGAAACGGATGCGGTACTGGTCGCCGCCGAGGAAATCCACGTTGCCCACCACCAGGTAGTCGCTGCCGATGAGGCGCCAGTTGGGGAAGTGGATCGTCGAGTCGCTGTCCGGGCGCGCCAGCAGGTCCTTGGCCGGCAGGGGATCGAAACGCCCCGAGCGCACCAGGTCGTTGCGCACGATGGCGGAGACGTCCTCTGGTGGCCGAGGTGTCGGCCCCTTCCACTTGAACGGCACCACGGCCACCGGCACGGCGCCTTCGACGCCCTGGGTGATCTCGATCTTGAGCGCCGCGGCGGCGACGCTGGACAGCAACAGGCCGGCACACAGGGTGAGGCCGGCGATGATGAGGAAGGATGGACGTCGGTTCATGGTCTCTGCCTAGTGGGGCTTGAAGTCGAAAATGATCTCACGGTCGAAGAGCCGCGGGTCCGGGGGCGTGGGCAGGGGCGAGGCCTTGCGCACGGCGGTCTCCACCGAGCGGCGGAAGGTCTCGTCGCCGGTGCAGTGCGAAACCTGCACGTCGATGACCTCACCGCCCGGGATCTGTCGCACCCGCACCTCGCAGGAGAGGCCGGGACGGGCACTGGGTGGCCTAATCCAGTTACGCTCCACCTTGGCGGCGATGGCCGCCATGTATCGGTTGCGCAGGGAATCGAGGCGGCGTTGTTCGGCGGCATCCAGGCGCGCCTGTTCGGCGGCGATCTCGGCGCGCATGGCGGCCTCGCGCTCACGCCGCTTGCGCGCCTCTTCCGCCTTGCGCTTGGCCTCCGCCGCCTTGCGCTTGGCCTCCGCCGCCTTGCGCTTGGCCTCCGCCGCCTTACGCTTGGCCTCTTCCGCCTTGCGCTTGGCCTCAGCGGCGGCACGCCGCTTGCGCTCGGCCTCCTCGGCCTTGCGCTGTTTGGCCAGCGCGGCGAGGCGCTGTTCCTCGGCCTTGCGTTTCTTCTCCAGCTTGGCCTTCTCCGCCGCCAGGCGCGCCACCTCTTTCTGTTTGCGGGCCTTTTCACTGGCCAGACGCTTCTCTTCCGCCTTGCGCTGCTGCTCCAGCTCCCGCTTGCGCGCGATTTCTTTCTGGCGCGCCTTCTTCGCCTCGGCCAGACGCTGCTCCTCGAGCCTGCGCTTCTTCTCTGCCTCGCGTGCCTTGCGCTCCAGTCTCTTCTTGCGCAGCTCGTCGGCCTTTTGCTGTGCCTCGGCCTTCTTCTTCTCCAGCGCTTCGGCCTTCTTCAACTTGGACAACTCCGCCTGCACCTGTTTTTCGTCCACCGCCACGGCCTGCACGATATTGGCCTTGGGCTGGCTGGGCAGCGGTGCCGGGCTCCATTCCAGGCTGAAGAACAGCACCAGGGCCAGGGCCAAGTGCACCAGCACAGCATAGACCATGGCCATGGGATAGCGGGCGATCTCTCTCAGCAGGTCACGCATGGACTATCGCTTCCGTGCCTGCGTTTCCGGCGATTCGGTGATCAGACCCACGCTGGGCGCACCGGCCTTCTGCAGCAGGGCCATGGCCACCACCACCTTGCCGTATTCGACATGGGTGTCGCCGCGCACCAAAACCGGGGTCTTCGGCCGATGACGCAGCACCGCGGCCACCTTGGTCACCAGCATCTGATGATCGATGGGGGTATCGGTCTCTTCGCCCACGTTGAGGTAGTAGTCACCATCGGCGGTGACGGTGACCACCAGGGGCTCGTCGCTCTCTCCGCTGACGGCTTGGGACTCGGCCTGGGGCAATTCCACGCTCACCCCCTGGGTGAGGAGCGGCGCGGTGATCATGAAGATCACCAGCAGCACCAGCATCACGTCGATGTAGGGCACCACGTTGATGTCGGCCATGGGCCGGCGTTTTTTGTGTTGCGGCTGACAGGCCATGCGATCGCGCCCCCGTCTACTTGTGCGACTGGCGCTGCAGGATGCTGGAGAACTCTTCGAGGAACACCTCGTAGCGGCCGATGATGCGCTCCAGCTCGGTGGTGAAACGGTTGTAGCCAATCACCGCCGGGATGGCGGCGAATAGGCCCATGGCGGTGGCCACCAGAGCCTCGGCGATGCCCGGCGCGACCATGGCGATGGTGGCCTGTTTGACGTTA
>JANTGX010000130.1 GCA_024762755.1 Gammaproteobacteria bacterium | reverse complement strand
AGGCCGAGGGTGGCGGGCTCGGGCACCTGATGCCAATCGGCATCATGGGAGAAGGGGGTGAAGTCATTGGCGCGGAACTTGTCGGCACAGGTAGGCGGTGAGTATTTCCTGTTGCCGAAGACGGTGAACAGGTCGAAGTGCACGCCCGTTACGCCGGCCATGAGGCTGAATGTGCAAACGATCACTACCCCTTGATCGTCGAGGGAAATGTCGTGCCTTCGTGGTGTCCGCAGAGGGGGTGTAAAGTTTTTCTACGGTCGCCTAGGAGTCTGTCGGGTTTAGGCGATCGTCGCGTCAGTCCTAAATCCGACAGACGCCTAGCGCAGTGAACGGCTGGGATAGTCGCGGCCGTGGATCTCGGTGCGGGGTGGGACCTGCAGGTAGTAACCCTGCTCGCGCAGGGCCTGCATGACCTGGCGCACGTCGGCCTGGGCGAGTTTGCGTGCTTCGCTCAGTTCCAGCGACAACACCCGCTGCAGCGGGCCGAGCAGTTCGAGCAGGGCCTCTGGCACGCGCGAGAAATCGTCTTCGCCGGGGACGTAGAGATAGTGGTCGGCCTTGTTCGGCCCCTTGTAGACGCTGCACTGCATGGGATTCTCAGACCATGGAAATCAGGAAGATGACGAACAGCACCACCAGCAGGAGGGGGATGAGCAGACCCTTCCAGTCCTTCTCCTCGGCCGCGGCGCTCTGCTTGAAGGCGGCCTTGAGGCCGGGGCGGAACCAGAAGATCAGCAACAGGGCGAGGGCGCCGAGGAGCAGCTTCTCCCAGGTCTCCAGGGGCTCCATCAGGCCTTCTCTCGGCGCTCGCGCACGGCCTCGGCGAGGGTGCGCAGGAGTGCCTCGCTGTCGTCCCAACCGAGGCAGGCATCGGTGATGCTCTGGCCGAAGACCAGTTCCTCACCCTCCACCACGTCCTGCCGGCCGGGCTGCAGATGGCTCTCGATCATCACGCCCTTGATGCGCAGGTCGCCGTCGGCGATCTGTCCGGCCACGTCGTGCCCCACCTCGATCTGGCGCTGGTGTTGCTTGCGGCTGTTGGCGTGGCTGAAATCGATCATCAGGCGGGGTTGCAGCCCGGCCTTCTCCATCTCGCGGGCGGCGGCGTCGACGCTGGCGGCGTCGTAGTTGGGCTCGCGTCCGCCGCGCAGGATGATGTGGCAGTCCTCGTTGCCGGTGGTGGCGAAGATGGCGGAGTGGCCGGCCTTGGTCAGGGAGAGGAAGTAGTGGGGCTGGCTGGCGGCGCGCACGGCGTCGATGGCGATCTTCAGGGTGCCATCGGTGCCGTTCTTGAAGCCCACGGGGCAGGACAGGCCCGAGGCCAGTTCACGGTGGGCCTGGCTCTCGGTGGTGCGCGCGCCGATGGCGCCCCAGCTGATGAGGTCGGAGATGTACTGCGGCGTGATCAGGTCGAGGAATTCGGTACCGGCCGGGACGCCCAGGTCGTTGACGTCCAGCAGTACCTTGCGCGCCATGCGCAGGCCCTGGTTGATCTCGAAGCTGCCATTGAGGAAGGGGTCGTTGATCAGGCCCTTCCAGCCCACGGTGGTACGTGGCTTCTCGAAATAGACGCGCATGACGATGATCAGGTCATCGCCCAGCTCGTCGCGCATGCGTTTGAGCCGGGCGGCATATTCCAGCGCGGCCTCGGGGTCATGGATGGAGCAGGGGCCGATCACCACCAGCAGGCGGTCGTCCTCGCCGTGCAGGACGCGGTGGATGGCCTGACGGGTGGTATAGGTGAGTTCGGCCGCCTGTTCGGTGATGGGGTATTCCGCTAGTACGGCGACGGGGGGGATGACCTCTTTGATGGCCTTTATGCGCAGGTCATCGGTGTTGTATTTGCTCGGCATGATCTGTGGTTGGTCTGTTCGGACGGGCGGCGAAATGCGGCCTCTGGAAAACGTGCCATTGTCGCCCATTCGTGCGGGTGCGTCTATTTGTCGACGTCCACCGGCCCCGGGCGCAGCCTCAACGGCGGATGAACTGCGGCGGTGGGCTGGTCTGCAGCCAGCGTTTCTGTTCCGGGTCGTATTCCCAGGTCTGCCGATGCACCAGGCTGCGCTCGCGCGCCGAGTCGAGCAGGTAATAGTGGATGGTGACGGTCTGCCGGTAGTGCATCTTGTCGGCGGCGAGCTTGCTGTTGTTGACGCGGTACTGGGTGACGCGCACGTTGCGCAGGCTCGCCGGCGGGGTCGGCTGTGCGTCCTCGCTCCAGCGGTGGTGGGCGTAGACGGCGTCGAACTGTGCCCAGCGCACGGCCTTCTCGTACTGGCGCAGGGTGTGGTCGAGGGCATCCAGCCGCTGGCCGGTGGTGGCGCAGGCGCCGAGTAACAGGAGACAGATCAGCCAGGGCAGGCGATGGCGAAGGCGCGGGGACATGGGAGTTCCTGGGGTTCCGGATGGGGTGAACAGTGGCAGCTTATACCATATCGCCACTCAAGTTCTGCGCGTGCCCTGCCGATGGCAGAGCCAGGGTCGCGGCCGCGATGCGCGGCCCGCCAGCCATCCCCGCACCCCATTCCACTGCAGACCCCGTAGGTATCTCACGGTGAAAGCCACCCCCGCCGACAGCGAGACCCTCGCCACACTGATCCCCTTCGATCGCTGTGATGCCGACGAGCTGATCGTGCTGGCCGGCCACGCCTGGGTGATCGAGCTGCCCCGCGGTGCCGTGTTGGCGCGCATCGGCAGTCGCGATGAATGGGATTTCTATCTGCTCGACGGCGAGTTGGAACTGGACGCGGCCGACGGCCGGGTCCTGAGTCTGCAGGCGGGCAGCGAGACGGCACTGCACCCGGTGGCCAGTCTGCAGCCGCGCAAGTACACCATCCGGGCCCGCAGTGCGGTGCGCTGTCTGCGCGTGCAGCGCCAGCTGGTGGCCAGTCTGCGCGGCAGCGGGGCGCGCAACGATCCGGCCATGACCCTGTACGAGAGCGAGACGAGCGGGCTGGACGAACATCCGCTATACGCCGTCCTGCGTGACGACCTGGCCCAGGACAGCCTGAGTCTGCCCAGCCTGCCCGAGGTGGCCCTGCGCATTCGCCGCATGGTGGACGACGACACCGCCACCCTGCCGCAGATCGCCCACCTGGTGCAGTCCGACCCGGCCATCAGCGCCCGACTGATGAAGGTCGCCAACGGTGCCCTGTTTCACGGCATGGCACCGGCGGAGAGCTGCACCCAGGCCATCGCCCGATTGGGACTCGACGCCACACGTCACCTGGTGGTGGGTTTCGTCCTGCGCAATCTGTTCGAAAAAGAGGTCCACGACGCCGCGCTGGCTGCGCGCATGCGGCGGCTGTGGGAGCACAGCGTGGAAGTCGGGGCCATCGCCCTGGTACTGGCCCAGGTCACGCCGGGACTGAATCCCGAAGAGGCCCTGCTGGTCGGTCTGTTGCACGACATCGGCGAGCTGGTGGTGCTCACCTATGCCGCACGGCTGCCACAGCTCGTCGCCGGCGAGGGCGCGCTGGAGGACGTAGTGGCGGCGTTGAAGGGCGAAGTGGGCGCCACGGTGCTGCGCGAGTGGCACTTCCCCGAGGGCTTTGTCGCCGCCTCCCGCGAGGCCGAGGCCTGGTGCCGTGACGCCGCGCCGGAGCCCGACTATTGCGACATCACCATCGTCGCGCAGCTGCACAGCTTCGTCGGCACGCCGTACATGGCCGGCCTGCCCGCGCTGACCGAGGTGCCGGCCTTCGCCAAGATCGCCGGCGGCGCCCTCACGCCGCCCATGAGCATGGCCCTGTTGGAACGGGCCAAGGGGCAGATCGGCGAGATTCGGCAGCTGTTCCTGGGTTAGGGGGCGGAGGCGCCGCGGCTGGGGCGGCCGAGTTCGTCGAGCAGGCGGTCCATGTCGTCGCTCCCCTCCAGCAGCAGGCGCAGAAAGGCCTCGTGGTTCTGCATCGTCGCCTCTTCGAAGTGCACCCCGACACCCCCCGTATGCACATGCGCCACGGTGGATTTCAGGGCGGTGCGGATCCAGCCCTGGGGGGACTTGATGAGCAGCTCCACCCAGCAGCCGTCACCCACCTGCAGGCCCTCCGGCGGGCTCATGGCGATGAAGGCGCCCTCGAAACTCAAGTCGCCGGTTTCGCCGTAGCAGTGGCTGTCGTCGGGCAACTGCAGCTGCACCACGACTTCGATGGGCAGACGAGTGTATTGACGATTTTCCATGGATGGGGCTCGAGGTGGGTGATGGAGTCAGCCGCAGAGTCTACCGGGCGACCCCTACGGCGTCATCTCGGCGCGTCGCCGTGGGACGGGGGCGAATGCTATAGTGCGCGCGAAATCGCGCCGGTCGTCGGCGCGAGCGGTTGTGGAAGCAGAGCACGATGACCCAAGCAGTCGAGACCCCGGCGGCGCCCCTCTCGGTGGTGGTGCCGTTGTACAACGAAGAGGAGAGCGTCGGGCCCCTGATCACCCGCGTCAACGAGGCCCTGGCCGACTATCCGGCGCCCTGGGAGCTGATCCTGGTCGACGATGGCAGCAGCGACGGCACCGTGGCCCGGGTGCGCGAGTTGCTCGAACAGGGCAACGAGCACGTCCACCTCATCGAGCTGCAGCGCAACTTCGGCCAGACCGCGGCCATGCAGGCTGGTATCGACCATGCCCGCGGCGAGGTCATCGTCACCATGGACGGCGATCTGCAGAACGACCCCATCGATATCCCCCGCATGGTGGCCCGCCTGTTACGCGAGGACCTCGACCTGCTCTCGGGCTGGCGCAAGAACCGGCAGGACAACCTGGTGATGCGCAAGATTCCCTCGCGCCTGGCCAATCGGCTCATCGGCCGGATCACCGGGGTCGAGCTGCACGACTATGGCTGCAGCCTCAAGGTCTACCGCGCCACGGTGATCAAGAACATCCGCCTGTATGGCGAGATGCACCGCTTCATCCCCGCCTGGGTGGCCACCAACACCTCCCCCTCGCGCATCAAGGAAGAGGTGGTGACCCACCACGCGCGCCAGTACGGCGAATCCAAGTACGGCATCTCGCGCGCCTACCGGGTGCTGCTGGACCTGTTGTTCGTCTACTTCTTCATGCGCTTTCGCGCCCGGCCGGGTCACTTCTTCGGCCGTATCGGCCTGCTGATGGGCGGCCTCGGCGGCCTGATCCTGGTCTATCTGGGCTTCGTCAAACTGGTCTTCGGTGAGGACATCGGCAACCGGCCGTTGCTGCTGCTGGGGGTCCTGCTGGTGGTGGTGTCCATCCAGTTCTTCACCACCGGCATCATGAGCGAGATGATCACCCGCACCTACTACGAATCCTCCGACACGCGGCCCTATATCCTCAGCCAGCGCTCCCGCGCCGAGGCCGAGGAAGACCTGCCCTGGCACCTGCCGAAGCAGGCGTGAGTCCTGGCCCCGCGGTGTCGCGGGGGCTGGGTGTCGTCAGTGGGCTGGCCCTGCCGTGAAACGCAATGCGCCTTCAGCACTGCTCCCAAGGCAGGCCATGAAAACGCCAGCCTCCCAGGGAGGAGCGGTGGTGCTCGTCGTCCAGCTCGCCCTCGAAGCCCTCCAACACGTTGTACACCTCGGGAAAGCCGTCCTTGACCAGGGCCTCGCCCGCCTCTTGCGAGCGCTTGCCGCTGCGGCAGATGAGTACCACCGGGGCGCAGCCCTCTTCGTGGCAGCTGAGACCGCCGAGCATCACTTGGCGCACGTGGGCGGCGAAGTCGGGGTCTACCTTCCAGTCCGGTTCGTCGATCCAGGCCACATGGATGGCCCCCTTGGGGTGGCCGACGAAGAGGAACTCCATGGACGAGCGCACATCGATGAGAACGGCGGTGGGTTTGTCCTGTAGGAGTTGATAGGCCTCCTTGGGGCTCAGCGGGTGGACTTCATTCTTGCTCATGGGGTGTGCTCCTCGTGATGGAATCAGGGGTTTTCGTCGTCGTTCCGCGCGCGCCCGGGGCGCCGCCAACGCAGGCTCAGGGGAACGCCCACGGCCGCCAGGGCGAGAAATAGGCCCAATTGGACCAGCCCCGAGAGCGATGGCGCAAAACGGGCCACCAGGCCGGTGATGCCGGCGGCGATGGCCAGGGCCAGGAACCAGCGGCTGGCGGTGAGCAGCTCGGCGACCATCAGCAGGGTGGCCAGGGCCCACCAGTGCCAGTGGTTGAGGATGTAGAGCATCTCCATCTCAGGCCTCCCAGCAGTCGGGCCAATAAATATTATACCTATATAAAATATTATTATGATAGCCCATGGTCGGTACTCCTCTGCGGTCTGGCCGAAA
>JANTGX010000129.1 GCA_024762755.1 Gammaproteobacteria bacterium | reverse complement strand
TGGGTGGTCGTCACCCCGCTGCCCGTCGTGCCATCGCCAAAGTCCCAGGCATAGCCGGTGATGGTACCGTCGTCGGTGGAGGCGGAGCCGTCGAACTGGATGGCCATGCCTTCAGTGCCCGTGTATGGGCCACCGGCATCGGCGACGGGGGGCAACGGTTGGGGCAGGGCATTGACGGTCAACGGCTGGCTGGCCGTGGCGGTCAGGCCACTGTCGTCGGTGACGGTGAGGGTGACGGTAAAGCTGCCCGCGGTGTAGCTATGGGTCACCGTCGGCCCGGAGGCGGCGGTACCATCGCCGAGATTCCAGTCGTAGGCGACGATGCTGCCGTCGGGATCGCTGGAGCCCGACCCGTCGAAGGTCACGGCGACGCCTTCGGTCGCCATGCTCGGACCCGAGATCATGGCCACGGGAGGTTGCGGCTGCGCCACCGGGTTGACGGTGACAGTGCTGCTGGCGCTGCTGCTGGCCCCGGCGTTGTCGGTGACGGTGAGGGTGACGGTGAAGGTGCCGGCGGTAGTGTAGGCATGGGTGGTCGTCACCCCGCTGCCCGTCGTGCCATCGCCAAAGTCCCAGGCATAGCCGGTGATGGTACCGTCGTCGGTGGAGGCGGAGCCGTCGAAGGTGAGCACCTCACCCACCAGCGCGCTGGCGGGGGCGTTGATCACGGCCGTCGGCGGGAGATTGGGTGGTGGCGCCGCCTGGCAGTCCGAGTCGGCGGCATCGCGCGGCCCGTCGCCGTCGTTGTCCAACCCGGCACTGCCGAATCTCGCGTCGTTACAGGGGTCGATGCCCTTGGCGATGAAGGTCTGTGGGGCGACGTTTTCGCCCGAGGGGGTGAAGCTGGCGGGTGTGGCGTCTGCCGCATGACAACTGGCGCAGACGGTGACGCCGGCGTTGTTGTGGTGCTGGCGCAGGCCTGCGCTGGGCAGGGAGCCCCCCAGGCCGCTGCCGGCATCGTCTTCGGCGCGGCCGTGGCAGCTGGAGCAGGTGATCCCGCTGGTTGAGGAACCGAGATTCACCGGCGTGAAGCTGCCGCTGGTGTGGCAGTCGGAGCAGCCCAGGCCAAACTG
Source organism: Gammaproteobacteria bacterium (assembly GCA_024762755.1). Taxonomy (GTDB): domain Bacteria; phylum Pseudomonadota; class Gammaproteobacteria; order SZUA-152; family SZUA-152; genus JANTGX01. The sequence continues at coordinate 5,223 of JANTGX010000129.1, read as the reverse complement.
CGAGAGATGGCCGTTCATCAGGTTCTGTCCCCAATTGGCCGGGTCGTCCGCGGTCATCGAAGTGTAGTTGCCGCCGTTGAATCCGCCGTGGCAATTCTGGCAGCCGCCGGACCAAGTAGAGTAGGCGAGGGCCGATGAAGTCCATAGGCCGCCGACCAGAAGGCTGAGCAACACGCCTGAGAGCACGCCGACGGGGCGTCTCGCCCTGCCGGACACTAGGTGGTGTTTCCAACGGCAGGTGTTGCGGGCCGACTGCCATTGCCGCACGACTATTTCCATGAGTCTATGTCTGGACATTGTCCATCCTCCTTAAAGAGATTGTGGTTGCTTACGACTCGTTGTTATTTCACTGCGCTTGTTCGACGACGTTGATTCAACGACCTTCGTTTCCGCTGAAAGACCCGCTGGACGTATTTCCGGGCATGGAACAAAAAAGACACGGCGGTCGTCTCTACCCACGTTGTCATGAGACCGGCCGGCCGCATGCCGGCGGAATCACACAGCTACCCTAGTCGGGCAGACGATGCATACAAGGGGTCAGGCCTTTACTTGAAACAAGTAGGTCTATCGCTCGTCTAGCTGGAAATAGCTCGAGGCATGGAGTCCAACCCGCTGAGCTATTTAAAGAATGCCTCAAGAAGTGCCACATATTCGTCGAACCACAATGGAAGGTTTTGATATGTCGCGTCCGCTTCGTCTCGATTTTCCCGGAGCCTGGCATCATGTGATGCACTGGAGTCCGGCTCATCGCCCGGTCTTTCCCTCGGCTATGCACCAGCGGTTGTTTTTCGATCTGCTCGGTGAGATCCAGCACAACTTCTCCATCGATGTGCATGCCTATTGCCTGCTCGAAGACGGCTACGAGTTGTTGGTGCACACACCCAAGGCCAACCTCAGTCGGGCCATGCGACACCTCAACGGTGTCTACACCCAGGCCTACAATCGTCTACAGGAGACAGACGGGCCGTTGTTTCGCGGGCGTTTCAAGTCGGTGGTGGTGGATCACGCCACTTATCTGAGCCGGTTGACCCGATACATTCATTGGCGGCCGATGGAGGCCGCCCAGCTGGACGATGCAGAGGCCTCCACGCTGTCCAGTTACCCGGCCTACATCGGCACCGTTTCACCGCCCGCCTGGTTACAAATGGAGCCCACCCTCAGCCTGTTCGGCAACGACCGCCGAAGACGCTACCAGGCCTTCTGCACCGAGGGAGTGGACGATGAACTGCGGCGCTTCTATGCCGATGGCCGGGTGTGCCATATTCTCGGCTCCCAGGCCTTCCGTGAGCGCATCGGAGAGCTGTTGCACTGCGATGGCATTGACCAGGACCCAGACTGCACTGACGATGCGCGGCCCGATATGGCGGCCATCGCCGAGGCCACTGCCCGCTTCTTCGCCGTTGAGGTCGAATGTCTGTACCACGGCCAGCGGGGCAAGCGAAATCTGCCCCGCGCCGTCGCCATGGCCCTGTGTCATCGTCCCGGGGGATATACCCTGGAGCAGGTGGCGCACGCCTTTGGCGTACACTCCCTCGCCGCCGTGTCCCTCGCCGTCTATCGTCTCAAGGCGAAACTGCGGGAGGCCCCCGAATTGTCTCAAGAGCTGGAGTTGCTGCGGCGGCAGTTGTTCTAGTGTCGGGTGGCGTCGGCGGATGGTCGGGCGTTGCAATGGGTGATGGCTTTCCGTAGAATCCGCGGCTCAAAATTTGTATCCACTTCCTTGCCTCACCGGCATACAGACGTATGTGCGGGAGGCTGCAACCAGCCGAAAGGAGTGCTCGTGAGACACTACGAAATCGTGTTTCTGGTCCATCCTGACCAGAGTGACCAAGTTCCAGCCATGATCGATCGCTATCGTGCGATGGTCGAAGAAGACGGTGGCACGGTCCACCGCCTGGAAGATTGGGGCCGTCGTCAACTGGCCTATCCCATCAACAAGATCCACAAGGCCCATTACGTGCTCATGAACATCGAGTGCGGCGAGAAGGCCCTGGAAGAGATCGAGACCGCCTTCCGATTCAACGATGCCGTGTTGCGCAACATGGTGATGCGCACCAAAAAGGCCGTCACCGAGCCTTCCCCTCTGGCCAAGTCCAAAGAGGAAGAGACGCGTGAGCGCAAGCCTGCACCGGCCGAGCGGCCCGCCGCCCCTGCGGCCGAGACCACCGAAGCGCCTGCGGGTGAGAGCACCGAAGCCTAACCGATACCGTTGAGAGGAAAGTCATGTCGCGTTTTTATCGCCGTAGAAAATATTGCCGTTTCACCGCCGAGAGCGTGGAGCAGATCGATTACAAGGATCTCAACACCCTGAAGGCCTACATCTCCGAGTCGGGCAAGATCGTGCCCAGCCGGATTACCGGCACCAAGGCCAAGTACCAGCGTCAGCTGGCCACCGCCATCAAGCGCGCTCGTGCGCTGGCCCTGCTGCCGTACACCGATTCGCACAAATGAGCGACGGCCGTGCGGCCGTACCGCACGGCACAGTCGGTCCACGCCGGTGGCGAGGGGCCTGAGATGCTGAAGACCCTCGCCGCATTCATCCTGCGTGGACAGAGCCAGGCCGTCCTGGTGACGGTGCTCTTCGCCGTGTTGGCCTTGATGCTGCCGCCCTTCAGCATCCTCAGCGGCGCGGCGGTGGCCCTGGTGACGCTGAGGTTGGGGGCCCAGCCGGGTGGCGTGGTGATGGCGATCTCGACCCTGTTGGTCGGCTTGTTGTCCTATTTCACCCTGGGCAATCCGGCACCGGCGCTGATGTTGTTGACGGCCCTCTGGCTGCCAAACTGGTTGTTGGCCTGGGTCTTGCGCAGCACCCGATCACTGGCCTTGAGCCTGGCGACCGGCGGCGCATTGGGTCTGTTGGGGGTGCTCGCGGTCTATCTCGCCCTGGGCGACGCCAATGCCGTCAGCCAGTGGTGGCAGGCCATCTTGCAACAGGTCTTCGCCCCGGTGCTGCAGGCTGCCGACGATCCGCAGCGGGCGTTACTCAGCGAAGGCATCGCCAGGGCGGCGCAGATCATGACCGGACTGATGGCCGCCGGCATGGTGTTGAATTTGATGGCCTGCCTGTTTCTGGCCCGCGGCTGGCAGGCGGCCTTGTTCAACCCCGGGGGCTTCCGTGACGAGTTCCACGGCCTGCGTTTTGGCCGTGGCATGGGCCTGCTGACCCTGCTCTTGTTGGCCATGGCGGTGTTGCCGATGGGCACGGCCTCGAGCCTGGCCCTGGATTCGCTGCTGGTACTGTCCGGCCTCTACCTGTTACAGGGGCTGGCCATCGCCCACGCCGTGGTCGCCAGACGGGGTCTGAACAAGGGCTGGCTGGTCGGGTTGTACATAGTGGTTTTTGTCTTCCTGCCGCAGTTGATGCTGGTCGTGGCGGCGGCAGGATGGGTGGATACATGGGTCGATTTTCGCCGCCGCCTGGCTGTTCAGGGCGACGGGTCAGGGTAGGCGGCCGCGGCCGTTGAATGAATTTACAAGACTTCGAGGTTAGCAACGATGAACGTCATTCTGTTGGAAAACGTCAGTAATCTGGGTGGTCTGGGTGACCAGGTCAACGTCAAGGCCGGTTTTGCCCGCAACTATCTCATTCCCCAGGGCAAGGCTGCGCCGGCAACGCCGGAAAACGTAGCCAAGTTCGAGCAGCGTCGCGCCGAGTTGGAAAAGGCCGCGGCGGAAAAGCTCGCCGCCGCCGAGGCGCGCAAGAGCGCCATGGGCGAGTTGGTGGTCACCATCCCACAGAAGGCGGGCGAAGAGGGCAAGCTGTTTGGCTCCGTGGGTACCACGGATATCGCCCAGGCCATCACCGAGGCCGGCTTCCCGGTGAGCAAGAGCGAGGTCCGCCTGCCCGAGGGCGCGCTGCGCCACACCGGCAGTTTCGAGATCGATATCGAGTTCCACAGTGGTGTAGTGGGTTCCGTGACCATTGAGGTCGTGGCCGAATAATCGATTTTTCGGATCGACTGACAGGGGCCGGCGATGGTGACATCGCCGGCCTTTTTTTGTCCTCGGCGAAGGACCATGGGCTCCCCGTCCTGGCATCAATTCAGGTAACATGACCTCACGATGCAAGAGTTAGCCTACCCCACCGAAGACCGTGAAGCCGCCGCCGAATCCCTGCGTGTCGCGCCCCATTCCATCGAGGCCGAGCAGTCCGTGCTGGGTGGCCTGATGCTGGACAACCGCGCCTGGGACAAGATCGCCGATGTGGTGCTGGAGGACGATTTCTACCGCCGCGAGCACCGGCTGATCTTTCGCGCCATCGCCGACCTGGCCGCCAAGAGCGATCCCTTCGACGTGGTCACCCTCTCCGAGTGGCTCGACAAACAGGACCTGCTGGGTGATGTGGGCGGTCTGGCCTATCTCGGCACCCTGGCCAAGGACACCCCCAGCGCGGCCAATATCACCGCCTATGCCAAGATCGTGCGTGATCGCGCCGTGCTGCGCCAGCTCATTGCGGTGGGCAACGACATCAGCAACAGCGCCTACCAGACCGAGGGGCGGACGACCGAGGAGTTGCTGGACGAGGCCGAACGGCAGGTCTACAAGATCGCCGAGCAGGGAGCCCGCGGCAAACAGGGCTTCGCCTCCATCAAGGAGCTGCTGGTCAAGGCCGTCGATCGCATCGACACCCTGTTTCACCAGGACAACCCCATCACCGGCGTGCCCACCGGCTGGAACGACTTCGACGAGATGACCTCCGGTCTTCAGCCCGGTGAACTCATCATCGTTGCCGGCCGACCCTCCATGGGCAAGACCAGTTTCTCCATGAACATCGCCGAGCATGCGGCCATCAAGAGCGGCGTTCCCACCGCTGTGTTCAGCATGGAGATGCCGGGTGAGTCGCTGGCCATGCGCATGTTGTCGTCCCTGGGGCGCATCGATCAGCACCGTGTGCGTACCGGCAAGCTGGACGGTGACGACTGGCCGCGGCTCACCTCGGCCATGGGCATCCTCGCCGAGGCGCCCATGTACATCGACGACTCCCCCGCGCTCTCGCCCAACGAGTTGCGGGCCCGCGCCCGGCGCCTGTCGCGGGAACACGGCCTCGGCCTCATCGTCATCGATTACCTGCAGCTGATGCAGGTGCACGGCAGCAGCGAGAACCGCACCAACGAGATCTCCGAGATCTCGCGCTCCCTCAAGGCCCTGGCGAAGGAACTGGATGTGCCGGTGATCGCCCTCTCGCAGCTCAACCGCAGCCTCGAACAGCGCCCCAACAAGCGC
>JANTGX010000128.1 GCA_024762755.1 Gammaproteobacteria bacterium | reverse complement strand
CAGACGGCACGGTGTCGGCAATGCCCTGGTCGATGAGCCGCTGCTTGAGTTTCGGGTAATCCTTCACAACAGCCCCGCCGCAAGTTGCTGCACCACCTGATCGTGCATAGCATCGGCTTCTGCCTCAGCGCGATACTTGGCAATGCGCTGGGGTTCCATCGGGATCTTCTGATCATGCTCGTCATATACGCTGGTGCTGTACCAGTAGCCATCCACCGGCTGCTCATAGCCTTTGCACTGGCTGGCCAATGGCCCGAGCGTGACCACGCGCTTACCGTCCACCAGCGTGTGGCGAGAAAAGGCGGCATAGGTAGTCGCCCGGAAATGTTCGCCTGTTTCTCGGATTTCCATGGTCATGCCTCCCGGTATTTCCTGGCCATCGGTGCGCAGCACTCACCCATGGCCAACAGTGCCAACCTGCCACCAGATCAGCAGCAGCAGGATCAGTTGCGGCGGCCAGACGACCAGCCAGTCCCAGATCGCATCACGAGACCAGTTCCAGGCGAACCAGCTGGCCACCACCTTGTCGCGGTGCTTGTGCCAGTGCTGGTCCTGCTCGCGGCCATAGAACACGCCGAGCGCGGCAGCGCTTCCGGTCATGGCCAGCGCGATCGACCATACCGGGTCGTCCAGCAGCCAGCCGACAAGATAGAACGGCGCGGCGATTATCAGGCCGATCAGCGCATGGCTGATCTTGTCCCAGGGGTGGGCATTGAGCGCGTCGATATTGAAATCAATCATCCTGCCTGTCCTCAGATCGCCGGTTGAACTTGATTTCGACATTGATGCCGTGCCACTTGAGCACCACGCAGGCGATCTTGCGCATGCCCACCAGCACGGTGACGGCCATGAAGCCGGAGCCGATGCCGACGGCCACCAGGTGGTGGCGGATATCGCCGGGCAGGTCCACCAGGACGCTGTAGATATGCAGCCATGCACCGACGAACAGGCCGACCGAACCGCCTACGATCACGTAGCTGATCAGGTGCTGCCATTTCGCGTGGCGGCCGCTGAGCACGTGCCAGCTGGCCGCGCCGGCACCGCCAATGCTGCCCGACAACAGCGAGATGAGATAATTCGCCCAGGCGATAGTCGTGGTGCTCATCTCGTTGTCTGCTGTGTGCGCCCCATTCATCATGGCCCGGTCATGTCTTGGCTGTGGACTTGCTGACCTTGGCGGCGGCATCGAGAAGCGCCTTGTCGGCAGTGTTGACGCCGGCCTTGTCGTGGTCGTCCTTTTTGTCGATATAGAGCGCGCGGTTGGTCATGGCCAGTTGCCGCGCATCGTCCTTGGTCACGTCGACAATGGCGCCGCGCGCCTCGCCGACGCCACCACGGTCGTCGTGATAATTGACAATGCAAGGCTCGATAATGAGCATCTTCATCGGGGTTCCCCCTGTTGATGCGGGCCGGCATACGGCCGGCCCGCGGGTTGCTGCCTATCAGGCGGTCAGGGCGTCGGTCATGGCCGCGAAGGACTCGACGTGGCGGAAGTTGACATCCACGTCCTGCAGCGCGACGACCCGCTTGGTGCCGCTGGTGGCGCCTGTGTAAGGGTCCAGCATGATGTCCAGCCCGCCCCACATCCCGATGAGCATGTCGGCCCAGTTGCCGAACATGACTGCGGAGCAGACGTTGACGCTGGTGCCCTTGGTCAGATCCGACGGCACCGCGTTGGTGACGAAGGCGTCGTAGCCCAGCACGTCGCCCACGCCGCGCTCGCGCCCGGAGGTCCACACCGCCTTGCCGTTGGTGCTGGCGAACTCCTGGGTCTTGCGCAGGGTGCCGCGCACCTTGGAGTTTGTGAGATAGGCCAGGTTTCCGACATCGGCATTGGCGATGGCCACCGCTGATTCCAGGTCGACCATGTGGTCATAGGTGGGTGCCGCGCCGTTGGTGCCGCCGACGACCGCACCGATGCCGGTGGCGTTGAGCAGGCCGGTGGGCTCGCCGCTGGCGCCGGAGCCGTTGAGCGCGCCATTCTGGATGGCGAGGGCGACGATGGCGGCCAGGTCGGCCCGCACGAATGCCTCAATATCGAGACTGGACTGCAGCAGCATGCGGCGGCTGTAGTCGGTGAAGGCACCGACGGTCTTGGGCGTCAGCGGCACCTGGCCGACGGTCTGCTGGGACTCGGTTGGCGAGTTGCCCTCCGTGACCCAATAGCCTGTTGCGGCGCCGGTCTGCGACGGGATCGCCAGGTTGCCGGACAGGCCGGTCAGGAAGGTGGCGCCGAGGCGGTCCAGCACCATGGCGTCGCGCAGCAGCTCGATGAAACTGGAGCCCAGCAGCTCGGTGGCTACCAGGTTGCCGCCGGCGGTGTCGGTGCCGACCACCAGGTCACGCTTGCCGCGCAGGTGGCCCATGGCCATGGCGGCGGCGCCGGCCTCCAGCTGGATGCCGCGGGCCAACACGTCGGCCGGGATGGTGATGGCGGCCTCGCGGGACTTGTCGCGCACGTCCTCGCGCTTGTCCTGCGCGGCGCGTGAGCATTCCATCTCGAACGGCGCATATTTTTCCGCATGGTGCGGCTCGGCAGCGGCCAGCAGGGCGCGGCAGAAGCTGTATTGTTCGACATCGCGCTTGCTCATTCCGATCTCGGGCGACTCGGCGGTGCGCAGCGCGCCGCTGTCTTTCAGCTTGTCCAGCACCTGGGCGCGGAAGCCGTCGACGGTCATGCCGTTGTCGATGGCGGTGTCGCCCATGCCTTCCTGACCGAACTGGCGGGCGATGGCGCGGATCTCTTTCATGCGCTCGCGCTCCAGTGCGATGTGGTCGGGGCCTGCTTCAATAACAGGCGAAGCGGCGCGGGTGGTGTCCGGGGCGGCGGTTTCCGTCACGGACTGCTCAGTGTTGTCAGCCATGGCTGTCTCCTTGGTTTGACCGGACGGACCGGCAGGGGGTTGGGTTGCTTCGTGTGAGCGGCCGATGCCGACAGTGGCATCGGCCGGTACGGGGACGATGGACAACTCGAAGGGTGTCCAGCGGGTCATGCGGTAGGACTCGACGCCGTCGGTCTCGCCCTCGAGGCGGTATTCTTCGACGCTGTAGCCGACGGACACCAGGCGGCGGATGTTGTCTTTCACGTCCTGGAATATCTCTTCACCCAGGGCGGACTTGCTGAAACGCACCTGGGCGCGGCCCTTGCGGTCGGCATCGATCCAGGCGCGCTCCACCACGCCGATCTGGTCGCGGGCGTTGTCGCTGCCGTGGCTCAGCAGCAACGGGGCGCCGCCGTTGAGCCGGGTCAGGTCGACGGCGCCCTCACCATGGTCAAGAATCTCGTCGCCATACAAGCGGCGGTAGGGCTCCTCGCTGGAGAAGGCCAATTCGACGGTGCGCGCCTCTTCATCGACCTTGGCGCGCAGGGCGTCGCCCTCGAGGCTGAGCGCGCGGGATTGCGGTTCGTTGATCTGTTCGAGCTTGCTCATGGTCTCTAGTCTCCGTGGCATGGGGCGGCGAAAATAGGCAAAAAATTTCCGCGCCTGCTCATGGGTTCTGCGGGTCGTTGGGTTCCGGCGCGGCGCCGCCGGACCACTGATCGGGCAGCGGGCCGAACTGCGCGGCGTCGCGCTCGATCTCGTCGGCGATCTCATCCGGGTCTTCGCCGCGCTCCATGATCAGGCGGCGGCGGCTGGTCAGCCCAAGCTTGAGGTCGATCTCGTTGCCTGAGGCTTCCTTGACCGGGTCGATGCCCTTCCAGCGGCGTGGCTGCCAGGTGGCGGCGGCCAGGTAGTCGTCCAGGCGGCTCATGTCCAGGCCGGGCGTGCGCAGCACGGCAAAGCGCAGCCAGCGGCGGAACACATCGGCATGCAGCCAGCTGGCGATGTCGGACTGCACGCCCTTGTAGTGCTCGCGCTCATCGATGATGCCGACCCGGGCGGACGAATAGTTGACCGCCTCCAGGTCGTTGCCGCCGGTGACGTAGCTGATGCCGCGCGCGGCCGTCCAGGCGCGCAGCTGCTGCTTGACGTAGCCGTTGCTGTCGAGGTTGGGCCAGTCGGACTCGAAGGGCTTGAAGTCGTACCCCTGGGGCAGGGTGTCGAACTGGCCGGGCATGGTGGTGCTGAACTTCTGCGCGGCGGCCGTCACCTGCTGGATCTCCTCCGGCGTGAGGGTCTTGCCCTGTGCGCGGGCGGCATCCATTACGCTGCTGACGATCTGATCGGCAAAGCCGATTGGCGCGTCGCCGTTGGGGCTGACGAAGAAGCCCTCGCGCTTGGCGCTGTTGGCGCTGGCCACGGCGGCGGCCTGCTCGAAGTCACCCAGCTGCCACAGGCGGCGGGCGCCGGGTGCCAGCCAGGGGATGCCGCGCAGCTGGCCCACCTCGTCCACCTTGAAGGCGTGGATGATCTCGCCGGCGGGCACGCGCACGTGCTTGTTTGTGGCCAGATAGCCGATGGGCGCGCTGCCGCTGGGCTGCGCGCGCAGCCAGTAGGCCACGGGCTGGTCGTCGTCGGTTAGCTCGATGCCCATGCGGATGCGCCGGCCCTGGTATTTGCCGCTGTGGGCCACGTCCAGCAGGGCGGCGTTGAGCAGCTGCACCTGATACCCGAAGGGCCCGCCACCGAGGCGTTCGCGCACCAGGATCTCGCCGTCGTTCGGCAGGGCCTTGAGCAGCACGGACTCGACCTGCCGCCAGGACAGTCGGCCGCTGGTCTCGCAGTGGCCACGCTGGCATTGCAGCGCCCATGCCTGTTCGATCAGGTCGTTGTTGGTCTTGTCCGGCGTGCCGTCGGCGTTTTTCAGGCGCATCTGCAGGCGGATGCCGCTGGCGCCGAGCACGTTGTCGTCCAGCTGGGTGAGGTAGCGGATGGCCCACTCGTTGTTGCGCCCCAGGTTGCGGGCGCGTGCGCGCAGGGTGGGCAGCTGGCTGGCCAGCACCTCGTTGATCTCGGGCGAGCTGGTTGACCAGCTGTCGGTCCAGGCGTGGGTCTCGGCTGATTCAAAGCTGCGCCCGGCGTTGCGCAGGTCGGCCAGCATGTGCTGATGGGCGCGTTGCCCGGCGGTGCTGACGGCCTCCTCCAGCCAGGCGGCGCGCTGCTCGGTGGATTCGCGTCTGAACCGGCTGAACAACCCCATGTCAGTGCCTCGAGTACACGCGGCCTGGCATGCCGGTGCCGTCCAGCAGGGCCAGCGCGGCGCGTTCGCGGTTGACCTCCTGCTCCAGGTGACGGATGAGTTCGACTATGTCGCGGGTGCTGCGGAAAGTGGTCGATATGTCTCCGATGCTGACCGTCATCACCGTGGTGGTGCTGTCGGCGGCATACGCCTGCAGCGCCGCCTTGGCATCGGCCAGGGCCTTTTCCGCCGGGGTGCGCCCGTCGTGGGTGGCTGCGGTGCGCAGGTCGGGCAGGATCTCGACCGGTTGCGCTTCCAGGGTAATGGACTCGAGGCCCTTCGTGACCCAGGCCACCAGGGTGGCGACGCCGGCGGTCAGGCCGGCGGTGGCGGCGGTGTCCAGGCTGACGGCGTGGTCGTCGCCGTCCGGCACCGCATCGAAGGCGACCGCCGCCGCCGTGGGGTGCAGCAGCTTGTAGTGCAACGTCCAGCCGTCGCTTGCCGGGTATTCCGGCAGGCTGCGCGTCCAGCCGACCGAATCGCCCGCGCGGAGGGTGTTGGGTTCGCTCATGCCGTCAGCATGGCGGGCGGCGCCGGTTGAAAATAGGCAAAAAATTTCCGCGCGTATCGACGGGCGATATTGCACCGTGTTTGTGCAGATCAGTCGATAAACGGGCCTGGGTCTGATATGACCCTGTTAGGGCTTCCAAGCGTCCAAAGCTCGGCGCAGCCCTTCGGCCATGTTTCCGTCGCCAATATCACGAGCCTTCTCCCAATGCTCACGGCTCAGTTTCACCGATTTCATTTCCGGCTTTGTTCCTTCTACCGGGTTTCTCCCGGCCCCCTTGCGGGGGCCTCCGCGTGTCTCCTTTTTCATGCCTTAACTTCTTCCGCTTCTTCGGCAGCAATCAGAATCTTTGCTTCTTCGAAGTTCATTCGAACCCACATTTTTGCCATCGGGCGCCAGCCGTAAGCGTTAACGCGGCCGTTTTTGTCTGCCTTGAATTTGATCTGCTTAGGGTGCCATGCTTTCATTTCGCTCTCCGGTTTGGTTGTTGCCTTGCTTGATTCTTAGTATACAGCCTCATCGGAAAGTGTCAACTGTTTTTCAAAAAATAATTGCCCTAACAAGGCCAGTCACTCGGACGCGCTACGCGCGCCGGTACTGTCTGGCGTTATGTCTCACACCGCAAAAGGTGGTAAAACACAATAATGTGTCGGCAACATCAACTCATAATCATTGCATGATGGGCCATCAGGCAACCCGTACAAGCACCAACCACCATCTTCATGA
>JANTGX010000127.1 GCA_024762755.1 Gammaproteobacteria bacterium | reverse complement strand
CAAGGTGGCGGCCAAGCTGGCCGTCGGTTACACCCTCGACGAGCTGCGCAACGAGATCACCGGCGGCGCTACGCCGGCCTCTTTCGAGCCGACCATCGACTACGTGGTCACCAAGGTGCCGCGTTTCACCTTCGAGAAATTCCCCCAGGCCGATCCGCACCTGACTACACAGATGAAGTCCGTGGGCGAGGTCATGGCCATGGGCCGCACCTTTCAGGAATCCCTGCAGAAGGCCCTGCGCGGCCTGGAGACGGGGGTCGATGGTTTTACCGAGAAGCTCGATCTGTCGGCAGAAGACGCCATGGATACCTTGCGCCAGGAGCTCAAGGCGGCGGGTCCCGATCGGCTCTGGTTCGTTGGCGATGCCTTCCGCGCCGGCATGAGCCGCGAGGAGATCTTCGATCTTACCTATATCGATCCCTGGTTCCTGGTGCAGATCGAGGAGCTGATCCGGCTCGAGGCCGAGGTGCGTGAGCAGGGCAGGGAGGCGCTGGATGCCCCCCGCATGCGCCATCTCAAGCGCAAGGGCTTCGCCGACAGCCGTCTGGCACAGCTGTTGGGAATCAACGAAGACGAGCTCCGCGCCCATCGCCATACCCTCGGTGTGCGCCCGGTGTACAAGCGGGTCGACACCTGTGCCGCCGAGTTCGCCACCGACACCGCCTATATGTACTCCACCTACGAGGAGGAGTGCGAGGCCAACCCCACCGATCGCGACAAGATCATGATTCTCGGTGGCGGCCCCAACCGCATCGGACAGGGTATCGAATTCGACTACTGCTGCGTGCACGCCGCCTTCGCCCTGCGGGAAAGCGGCTATGAGACCATCATGGTCAACTGCAATCCGGAGACCGTCTCGACGGACTTCGACACCTCCGACCGCCTCTACTTCGAACCCCTGACCCTGGAGGACGTGCTCGAGCTGGTCGAGCTGGAGAAGCCCAAGGGGGTCATCGTGCAGTACGGCGGACAGACCCCGCTCAAGCTGGCGCGCGCCCTGGAGGCGGCGGGTGCGCCCATCATCGGTACCACCCCGGACTCCATCGACCTGGCCGAGGACCGCGAGCGCTTTCAGCAATTGGTCGAGAAACTACAGCTCAAGCAGCCCCCCAACAGTACGGCGCGATCCGCCGAAGAGGCCATTGCCCTGGCCGCGGATATCGGCTATCCGCTGGTGGTCCGGCCTTCTTACGTGCTCGGCGGCCGGGCCATGGAGATCGTCTACAAGGAGAGTGAGTTGGTGCGCTACATGCGCGAGGCGGTCAAGGTCTCCAACGATTCCCCGGTGCTGCTCGACCGCTTCCTCGACGACGCCATCGAAGTGGATCTGGACGCCGTCTGTGACGGCACGGACGTGGTCCTCGGCGGCATCATGGAGCATATCGAGCAGGCCGGCGTACATTCGGGCGATTCCGCTTGTTCTCTGCCCCCGTACAGCCTCTCGGAATCCGTGCAGGAACGGTTACGGGAGCAGGCGACCAAGCTGGCGCGTGAGCTGAATGTGGTTGGCCTGATGAATGCTCAGTTCGCTATCAAGGAGGACGACATCTATCTCATCGAAGTGAATCCCCGCGGCTCGCGCACCATCCCCTTCGTCTCCAAGGCTACGGGCGTGCCCCTGGCCAAGGTGGCGGCCTGCTGTATGGTGGGACAGACCTTGCAGGCGCAAGGCGTCACGGGCGAGGTGGAACCCGACTATTATTCGGTGAAGGAAGCGGTGTTTCCGTTCAACAAGTTTCCCGGTATCGATCCCATACTCGGCCCCGAGATGAAGTCTACTGGCGAGGTGATGGGTATCGGCCGCAGTTTCGCCGAGGCCTATGCCAAGGCCCAATTAGGGGCCGGCGTGACCTTCCCCAAAGGGGGGCGCGCCTTTGTCAGTGTGCGCGATGCCGATAAGCCTCGGGTCGTACCCTTGGCGCGCAAGGTGATCGAGCTGGGCTTCAGTATCGTCTCTACCAGCGGTACGGCGCGGGTCTTGGAGGCGGCTGGCATCCCATGTGAACGGGTGAACAAAGTCACCGAGGGGCGGCCCAACATCGTCGATATGATCAAAAATGACGAGATCGACCTGATCATCAATACAACGGAAGGCAAACAGACCATCGCCGATTCGCGCACCATCCGCAGCAGTGCCTTGCAGCACAAGGTCAACTATTCCACCACGCTGGCCGGTGCCGATGCCATGTGTATGGCTATGCAGCAAGGTGATTTCAGTGAGATCAATCGCTTACAGGATTTGCACGAGGAGATAGCAAAATGAGCACCAAGGTACCGATCACGGCGCACGGAGCTGAAAAACTGCGCAAAGAGTTGCAGCAGCTAAAGTCCGTGGAACGCCCCAAGGTCATCGCCGCCATCGCCGAGGCGCGTGAGCATGGCGATCTGAAGGAAAACGCGGAATACCATGCCGCGCGTGAGCAGCAGAGTTTTATCGAAGGCCGCATTGCCGAGATCAATGCCAAGTTGGGCAATGCACAGATCATCGACGTCACCACCCTCAATCCCGGTGGCAAGGTCGTCTTTGGTGCCACTGTCGACCTGATCGATGAAGAAACGGGTAAGGAAGTGACCTATCAGATCGTCGGTGAGGACGAGGCGGACATCGGCCAGGGCAAGATCTCCATCACGTCGCCCATCGCGCGTGCCTTGATCGGCAAGGAGGAGGGCGATATCGCCGAGGTCCAGGCCCCGGGTGGCATCAAGGAATACGAGATCGTCGGCGTGCGCTATGTTTGATCTGCGCGGGTTCGACGGGCGATGAACGCCGTGGCCAGCGCGCTCGAGCGGATCTTGCTCACACTTTGGGTCGGTGGCCTTTGGGTCGCCGGCTATCTCGTGGTGCCCACCCTGTTCGCTACACTGGACGACCGGCGACTCGCCGGTGTCGTGGCCGGCGAGATCTTCACCCGCACCGCCTGGCTAGGCCTGGTCTGTGGCCTGGTGCTGCTCGTCTTGCTCTGGGCCCGGTGTGGGCGCGGAACCCTGCGCGAGTGGCGTGCCTGGGTGCTGGCGTCCATGCTGGCCATCGTCTGCCTCGGTCTGTTCGTGCTTCAGCCTCAGATGCAGGCGCTCAAGGCTCAGGGGATCACCGCGGGCAGCCTGCAGGCGGTGGAATTCGGCCGCTTGCATGGTGTCTCTTCGGCCTTCTACCTGGTCAACAGTATCTTGGGTCTGTTGTTGGTGGCCGCAGGGCTGCGGTCCAACCGTTGAGTGTCAGTCTTTGGGCAGGGTGATGAGGCGCTGCTTGCTGGGACGGTAGAAAATGGCGATGTGTCCGATGGTGTTGACCAGATGGCTGCCGGTCTTGTCGCAGATAGTCTTGGCTGCGGCGGTGCGACCGTCTCGTTCCATTCCGCCCAGACGAACCTTGATCAGCTCGTGGTGCTCCAGGCTGCCATCGATTTCGGCCAACACGCTCTCGCTGAGCCCCGAATTGCCCGTCATGACGACCGGTTTGAGTTTGTGCGCGAGTCCGCGCAGGTGACGTTTCTGTTTTGAAGTAAGAGGCATTATGAGTCAGGAGTATTCGCAGGAAGACGGCCGGCGAGGGCCTAAAAAGGGGTTTGGGGTCGAGCCGAGCCCGCTCAACGGGGTCAAGCTGGAGCTGGGAATTGCGCTATTCGTCGGCGCCCTGTTGTGGCTGGCGGTGGATTCTATCACAGCCGATCTTGCCGGCCAGCTCCTGATCCTGGGCGGTTACAGCCTTGTCGCCGCCCTTTGGCTGGTGTGGCGCGTGCGGCGTACTGTGCGCGCGGCTGTCTCGGGTGATCGAGGTACCCATGAAGCGTAGCAAGAGCAGTCAGAATTGGCTTAAACGCCACTTCGACGACCCCTATGTTAAGGAAGCGCAGAAGGCCGGCTACCGCTCTCGTGCCGCCTTCAAATTGTTGGAGATGCAAGAGCGCAGTCGGTTTATCAAGCCTGGGCAGGTGGTGGTGGATCTGGGCGCGGCCCCGGGCGGTTGGTCACAGATCGCGGTACCACTGGTGGGACGCAAGGGGGCGGTGATCGCCTTGGATATCCTGCCCATGGACCCCATCGACCGGGTCGATTTCATCCAGGGCGATTTCACCGAAGAGGTCATCCACAACGCGCTATTGGCGCGACTCGAAAATCGGCCAGTCGACCTTGTAATGTCGGACATGGCCCCCAACATCAGTGGGTTGAAGGCCGTTGATCAGCCGCGTGCCATGTACCTTGCCGAGCTCGCCCTTGACCATGCCAAAACGGTGTTGAAACCCGGCGGCACATTTCTGGTCAAAGTTTTTCAGGGCGAGGGTTTCGATGAATACCTGCGCCAAGTGCGCAGCGCCTTTGACCAGGTCGTGATTCGCAAACCCAAGGCCTCGCGCCCGAAATCACGCGAAGTCTATCTCCTGGCCCAAGGGTATCGCGCCGCCAGCCGGCCATGAGGCTTTCTTGTTTTTGTGGCAGAATTGAGATAACTAGGTTCTCTGGCTGCGAATTTCCATGATTCAGCGCCGTTTTCTGGTCAAAGTCAGCGTTTTAGTAGGGATATGTGATCCATGAACCATCTTTTGAGAGGCATTATAGTTTGAGCGACTTAGCAAAAAATCTGATCCTGTGGATCGTGATCGCCGTGGTGCTGGTTTCGGTCTTCAATAATTTCGGACCGCGCCCCACAGCGGCCAAGCCCATGGAATATTCCACCTTTATCAGTGCGGTGAAACAGGGCGAGGTCTCCAAAGTGGAGATCATGGGTCATACCGTCCGTGGTGTGACGTCCAATGGGGAGCGTTTTGTCACCTATACCCCCGATGATCCCGGTCTCATCTCCGATCTGCTGAACAACGGTGTGGTCATCGAGGCCAAACCGCCCGAGCAGCAGGGCCTCTTGATGCAGGTCTTCATCTCCTGGTTCCCCATGCTGTTGCTGATCGCTGTCTGGGTCTTCTTTATGCGCCAGATGCAGGGCGGAGGGGGTGGCCGGGGTGCCATGTCCTTCGGCAAGAGCAAGGCGCGCATGCTCAGCGAAGATCAGGTAAAGGTTACTTTTGCGGATGTCGCCGGCGTCGAAGAGGCCAAGGAGGAGGTGGCCGAGTTGGTCGAGTTCCTGCGCGATCCCGGCAAGTTTCAAAAGCTCGGCGGCAAGATCCCGCGTGGCGTACTCATGGTCGGACCCCCCGGTACTGGCAAGACCTTGCTCGCCAAGGCCATCGCCGGCGAGGCCAAGGTGCCTTTCTTCACCATCTCGGGTTCCGACTTCGTCGAGATGTTCGTGGGCGTGGGTGCCTCCCGGGTACGCGACATGTTCGAGCAGGCCAAGAAACATGCCCCCTGTATCATTTTCATCGATGAGATCGACGCCGTTGGCCGGCACCGTGGTGCCGGGCTGGGTGGCGGTCATGACGAGCGTGAGCAGACGCTGAATCAGCTGCTGGTGGAAATGGATGGTTTTGAGGGCAACGAAGGCGTCATCGTCATCGCTGCGACCAACCGTCCGGACGTCCTCGATCCGGCCCTGCTGCGGCCCGGGCGTTTCGACCGCCAGGTCGTCGTACCGCTGCCCGATGTGCGTGGCCGCGAGCAGATCCTCAAGGTGCACATGCGCAAAGTGCCTGTGGCACCCGACGTGGATCCCAGCATCATTGCACGTGGCACACCCGGCTTCTCCGGTGCCGACCTGGCCAACCTGGTGAACGAAGCGGCCCTGTTTGCTGCTCGCGCCAATGAGTCCGTGGTCACCATGGCCGATTTCGAGAAGGCCAAGGACAAGATCATGATGGGCGCCGAGCGCAAGTCCATGGTGATGAATGAAGAGGAAAAGCGGCTGACGGCCTATCACGAGGCAGGCCATGCCATCGTGGGCTTGGTTGTACCGTCCCATGACCCGGTATACAAAGTCTCCATCATCCCACGCGGCCGAGCCCTGGGTGTGACCATGTTCCTGCCCGAGGAGGACAGGTACAGCTACACCAAGGAAAGGCTGGAGAGCCAGATCGCCAGCATGTTTGGCGGCCGTATTGCCGAGGAGTTGGTCTTTGGCAAGGAGCATGTCACCACAGGCGCGTCCAACGACATTCAGCGTGCGACGGAGATTGCGCGCAACATGGTCACCAAGTGGGGACTGTCGGACAAACTGGGTCCGCTGACCTACAGCGAAGAGGATGGCGAGGTGTTTCTCGGGCATTCTGTGGCCCAGCATAAGAATGTCTCCGACGAGACGGCGCATATCATCGATGAGGAGATCCGCGCGATCGTCGATCGGAATTACGCGCGCGCCGCGCAGATCCTGCAGAATCACCGCAAGGAACTGGATCTCATGGCCGATGCCCTGATGAAATACGAGACCATCGATCGCAAACAGATCGATGAGATCATGGAAGGGCGTGAACCGAGTCCTCCGGCAGACTGGACCGATAGCGA
>JANTGX010000126.1 GCA_024762755.1 Gammaproteobacteria bacterium | reverse complement strand
CAGGAGATCGCCCATGAGCGCAAGCGGTCGCCGGCGGATCGCTCGGCATGAGCGTGTTGATCCGCCGGCGGCAAGCCGCCGTCCCCCCTGCCTTGGCGGCCGGCGGGCTGCATCCGGTGCTGGCCCGGGTGTATGCCCAGCGTGGCATCCAGGGTCCGGACGAACTGGCGCGGGGGCTCGACCGGCTCCTGCCCGCCGACGCCCTGAAGGGGATGGAGACGGCCACGGCGCTGCTGGCGGAGGTCATCGCCCAGGGCCAGCGCATCCTGGTGGTGGGGGACTTCGACTGCGACGGTGCCACCAGCTCGGCGCTGGCGGTGCGCGCCCTGCGTCTGCTGGGCGCGGCCGAGGTGGACTATCTGGTGCCCAACCGCTTCGAATACGGCTACGGCCTGACGCCGGAGATCGTCGCCGTGGCGGCCGACCGGCGGCCGGACCTCATCGTCACCGTGGACAACGGCATCTCCAGCCTCGACGGCGTGGCGGCGGCCAATGCGCGCGGCATCCGCGTGCTGGTGACCGACCACCACCTGCCCGGGGCCGAGCTGCCGGCCGCCGCGGCCATGGTCAACCCCAACCAGCCGGGGGACCGTTTCCCCAGCAAGCACCTCGCCGGCGTCGGCGTCATCTTCTACGTCATGCTGGCCCTGCGCGCCCACTTGCGTGCCGCGGGCGCCTTCGGTACCGGCACGGGCCCCAACCTGGCCACCCTGCTGGACCTGGTGGCCCTGGGCACGGTGGCCGACGTGGTGACCCTGGACCACAACAACCGCATCCTGGTGGCGCAGGGCCTGGCGCGCATCCGCGCCGGCCAGTGTTGCCCCGGCATCGCGGCCCTGATCTCGGTGGCCAAGCGCCGCCAGGGCGACCTCGCCGCCACGGACCTGGGTTTCGCCCTCGGTCCCCGCCTGAATGCCGCCGGCCGCCTGGAGGACATGTCCCTCGGCATCGAGTGTCTGCTGACCGACGACCCCGCCCGCGCCGACGAACTGGCCCAGCGCCTGGACGGCCTCAACCAGGAACGGCGGCACATCGAGACGGCGATGAAGGACGAGGCCCTGGCCAGCCTCGAGGCACTCTCCCTGGAGGAGACGGCCGACCTGCCCGTGGGCCTGTGCCTGTTCGAGCCCCATTGGCATCAGGGGGTCATCGGCATCCTCGCCTCGCGCATCAAAGACCGCCTGCACCGCCCGGTGATCGTCTTCGCCGCCGCCGGCGATGGCCAGATCAAGGGCTCGGCGCGTTCGGTGCCCGGCCTGCACATCCGTGACGCCCTGGACGCCGTGGCGGCCGCCCACCCGGGCCTGTTGAGCAAGTTCGGCGGTCATGCCATGGCCGCCGGCCTGTCCCTGGCCGAAGACGACCTGCCACGCTTCCGCGAGGCCTTCGATGCCGAGGTGCGGCGCCACCTGTCGGCGGACGACCTGCACCACCAACTCCTCAGCGATGGCGACTTGGCGGCGGATGAACTGGATCTCGCCGTGGCGGAGGCCCTGCGTGCCGGTGGACCCTGGGGGCAGGGCTTTGCCGAGCCCCTGTTCGACGGCGTCTTCACGCTGCTCGGCCAGCGCATCGTGGGTGAGCGCCATCTCAAGCTGCGCCTGCAGCCCCCCGCGGGCGGTCAGGCCCTCGACGCCATCGCCTTCAACACCACCGACGAGAACTGGCCGGCGACGGTGGCGCAGGTGAGGTTGGCCTACCGGCTCGACGTCAACGAGTACAACGGCCGGCGCAGTGCCCAACTGCTGGTCGAGCACATCGAACCCTGCTGAGGCGCCGACCGTGTCGCGGCGGAGCCGGGATCGGGTTCGGGGACGATCCGCCGAATCCGACCGACCGCGGCACTAAAGCTTTCCTGCCGGCGTGTCGCTAAGGGCCTATCCGTCCCATTTCGCAGGAAGCCCGACATGCTGAATCAATTCAAGATCTCCACCCGCCTCTACCTCGGATTCGGCGGTATCCTCATCCTTACCCTGGCCTTGATCATCCCCTTTGCCCTGAGCAAGACCGCCGCCATGAACCAGATCGCCGAGCAGCGCGAGCTGGTGGGCCTGTTCGAGAGTGCCAAGGCGGAGCTGGCCTCAGAGGGGCGCATGGCCGAGGCCCTGAGCAGCCTGGTGGCCAATCTGGAGCCGGTGCAGCGTCTGTTCGCCGCGGGCGACCGTGAGGGCCTGGCGAAGATCATGGTGCCGGTATTCAAACAGATGAAGGCGGACTTCGCGGTGCGTCAGTTCCAATTCCACACGCCTCCGGCCACCTCCTTCCTGCGCGTGCACAAACCGGCCAAGTTCGGTGACGACCTGTCGGGCTTCCGGGCCACGGTGGTGGCCACCAATCGCGACAAGAAGCGGGTCCACGGCCTGGAGAAGGGCGTCACCGGTCTCGGCATCCGCGGCCTGTCGCCAGTCTTCTATCAGGGCCGTCATATCGGTTCGGTGGAGTTCGGCATGTCCTTCGGTCAGCCCTTCTTCGAGCAGTTCAAGCAGAAATACGGTGTCGATATCGCGCTCTATGTGGAGCAGGGTGGTCAGTTCAAGGCCGTAGGCTCGACCTTCGGCGAGAGCCTGCTGCCGGCCGAGCAATTGCGTGCCGCGCTGGCGGGCACGGCGGTCACCACCCAGGCTGACCATGCGGGCATCCCCGCGGCCGTCTATGGCGCCGCGGTCACCGACTTCTCCGGCCAACCCGTGGGCGTGCTGGAGATCGCCATGGATCGCAGCCACAACGCCGCAGCCTTCGCCGAGGCGCGCTGGGGCACCCTGCTCTTCGGCGGGCTGGCCCTGCTCATCGGCACCATCATCGCCCTGCTCATCGCCCGTTCCATCACCCGCCCCCTGCGCCAGACCACCGAGGCCATGAACGACATCGCACAGGGCGAGGGCGACCTCACCCGGCGGCTCGACAGCCAGGGCAAGGACGAGATCGCGGAACTGGCCACGGCCTTCAATCAGTTCGCCGAAAAGGTGCGCAACATGGTGCGCGAGGTCACCGCCTCCATTAGCCAGCTGGCCAGTTCGGCGGAGGAGATGTCGCTGGTCACGCAGGAGACCAGCCAGGGCGTACAGGCGCAGCATGCGCAGACCGACCAGGTGGCCGCCGCCATCAACCAGATGGCCGCCAGCGCCCAGGAGGTCTCCAATTCGGCCTCGCAGGCCGCCGAGGCGGCACACAGCGCCGACGAGCAGTCCGGCCAGGGGCGCAACGTGGTGCAGGAGACCATCGGCACCATCGACTCGCTGGCGCGGGAGATCGGCGATGCCGTGGGCGTCATCAACCAATTGGAGCAGGACAGCGAGAACATCGGCAGTGTGCTGGACGTGATCCGCGGCATCGCCGAGCAGACCAATCTGTTGGCGTTGAACGCCGCCATCGAAGCGGCGCGGGCCGGCGACCAGGGTCGCGGCTTCGCCGTGGTGGCCGACGAGGTGCGCACCCTGGCCCATCGCACCCAGGAATCGACGCAGGAGATCCAGGCCATGATCGAGAGCCTGCAGGAGGGCGCGCGCAACGCCGTGACGGTGATGAACGAGAGCAACGACCGCTCCCAGCTGTGTGTGGAAAAGGCCGCCTCCGCCGGCACCTCACTGGAAGACATCGCCCGTTCCGTCAACCGGATCAACGAGATGAACCTGCAGATCGCCAGCGCCGCCGGCGAGCAGACCTCGGTGGCCGAGGAGATCAATCGCAATATCGCGCAGATCAGTGCCCTGCTCGAGGTCACCTCTTCCGGTGCCCAGCAGACCAACAGTGCCAGCGAGGAGTTGACCCGCCTCGCCGCCCAGCTGCAGACCCTGGTGGGCCAATTCCGCACCTGAGCCGATCACGCGCTCGACCGTCGCGACGCCCGGGGAGACCCGGGCGTTTTGCGTTGTGCCCGGCGCGCCGTCGAGGCCCTCGTCGAGGCAGGCACGTGCTGCCCCGGCACGGGCGCGAAGCCAGAGTCCAGCGGTGATTTGTAGTATCATTGGGTGTTTTTCCCACCTCGACAAAGGGTCTACCGCAAATGCTCGAAATTGGCCAGATAACCGCCCGCATCAAGGACATGCAGGAGCGCGCCGCCGCGCTCAGGGGGTATCTTTGACTACGATAGCCGCCGTGAACGTCTGGTAGAGGTCGAGCGCGAACTGGAGAACCCGGAGGTCTGGAACGACCCCGAGCGTGCCCAGGCCCTGGGCCGCGAGCGTGCCCAGCTGGAGAACGTGGTCAGCGTCCTCAGCCGCATGAAAGAGACCCTGGACGAATCCCTCGAATTGCTGGAGATGGCCGCCGAGGAGGACGACCAGGAGACGGTGGACGCCGTGGTCGCCGACCTCGACCGTTTGGAGAAGGATTTGGCGGCCTTGGAATTCCGCCGCATGTTCTCCGGCGAGATGGACGCCAACAACGCCTTCCTCGACATCCAGGCCGGCTCCGGCGGCACCGAGGCCCAGGACTGGGCCAACATGCTGCTGCGCATGTACCTGCGCTGGGGTGAACGGCACGGCTTCAAGACCGAGATCATCGAACTCTCCGAGGGCGAGGTGGCCGGCATCAAGAGCGCCACGGTGCGCTTCGAGGGCGAGTATGCCTTTGGTTGGTTGCGCACCGAGACCGGCGTGCACCGCCTGGTGCGCAAGTCGCCCTTCGATTCCGGCAACCGTCGCCACACTTCCTTCGCCTCCGTCTTCGTCTCACCAGAAATAGACGACGACATCGAGGTCGATATCAACCCCGCCGACCTGCGCATCGATGTCTACCGCGCCTCCGGCGCCGGTGGTCAGCACGTCAACCGTACCGAATCCGCGGTGCGCATCACCCACCTGCCCACCGGCATCGTGGTGCAGTGCCAGAACGACCGCTCTCAGCACAAGAACAAGGCCACGGCCATGAAGCAGCTGAAGGCCAAGCTGTATGAATACGAGATGCAGAAGCGTCAGGCCGATCAGCAGGTGGTGGAGGAGAGCAAGGCCGACATCGGTTGGGGTAGCCAGATTCGTTCCTATGTGCTCGACCAGTCGCGCATCAAGGATCTGCGCACCGGCATCGAGACCGGAAACACCCAGGCGGTGCTCGACGGCGAGCTGGATCCGTTCATCGAGGCCAGTTTGAAGAGCGGGCTTTGAGCGTCAAGGATTTCGCTACAGTGGCACGGAGTTTCCCAGAGAAGTATTCGTAAAACTTGAAATAGTCATAGGGCGGGCAATGTCCACTTAACGGGCAATAGCCATTCCTTCAACGCTGTGTGCCCTGTGCCTCTGTGGCAAACAAAAAACGAATTTAGAGATAACAACATGACAGACCAGAAAACCCCCGAACAGTCCGTCGACGAAAATGCCTTGATCGCCCAGCGCAAGGCCAAGCTGGCGGCCCTGCGTGAAGAAGGCTATGCCTTTCCCAACGACTTTCGGCGTAACGTCATGGCCGGCGAGCTGCACGCAGAATATGGCGATAAGAGCAACGAGGAGCTGGAGGCCAATCCTATCCGGGTCAAGGTGGCCGGGCGCATGATGAGCCGGCGCATCATGGGCAAGGCGAGCTTCGTCCACCTCATGGACATGTCGGGCAAGATCCAGTTGTTCGTCACCCGTGATGCCCTGCCCGAGGGTTTTTACAACCAGCAATTCAAGAAATGGGACATCGGCGACATCATCGGCGCCGAGGGTACCCTGTTCAAGACCAAGACCGGCGAGCTGTCGGTGAAGGTGGAAGAGATCCATCTGCTCACCAAGTCGCTGCGACCCCTGCCGGAGAAGTGGCACGGCCTGGCCGACCAGGAGACCAAGTACCGCCAGCGCTACCTCGACCTGATCATGAACGAGGTCACGCGCAACACCTTCCGCATCCGCTCCCAGGTGATCGACTACGTGCGCCGTTTCCTCATCGAGCGCCAGTACATGGAGGTGGAGACCCCCATGATGCACGTCATCCCCGGCGGCGCCACGGCGCGGCCCTTCGTCACCTACCACAACGCCCTGGACATGGAGCTGTTCCTGCGCGTGGCGCCGGAGCTGTACCTCAAGCGCCTGGTGGTGGGCGGCTTCGAGCGGGTGTTCGAGATCAACCGCAACTTCCGCAACGAGGGCCTGTCCACGCGTCACAATCCCGAATTCACCATGGTGGAGTTCTACCAGGCCTACGCCGACTACCGCGATCTCATGGACCTCACCGAGGAGATGTTGCGCGGCATGGCCGAGGCCATCCATGGCAGCACCACGCTGCAGTACCAGGGCGAGGAATACGACTTCGGCAAGCCCTTCGCGCGCATGACGGTGTTCGAGTCCATCCTGCACTTCAACCCCAACCTGAAGGCGGAACAGTTACAGACCCTGGAGGCCGCCCGCCAGGTGGCCGAGGGCCTGGGCATTCCCTTGAAGGACAGTTACGGCCTGGGCAAGGTGCAGATCGAGATCTTCGAGAAGACCGTCGAGCACCGCCT
>JANTGX010000125.1 GCA_024762755.1 Gammaproteobacteria bacterium | reverse complement strand
CCATGCTCAACTCCAATGTGGATTATCTGAATATGTACATCATCCCTTGGTCCATCGGCCTCGTCACGGCGCTGGTGATCTTTATCGTGGGGCGCTGGGTGGCGAAGGCCTTGACCAATGCCGTTGGCCAGGTGATGAAGCGTGCCAATTTGGATGAGTCCCTGGTGGATTTCCTCAGTAACCTGATCTATGCGGCGCTCTTGGTGGTCGTGGTGATCGCGGCACTCGACCAATTGGGCGTGGATACGACCTCCGTCATGGCCATCTTCGCCACTGCGGGTCTGGCCGTGGGTCTGGCATTGAAGGACTCACTGGGCAATCTTGCGGCCGGTGTCATGCTGGTCTTGTTCAAGCCCTTCAAATTGGGTGACTTCATCGAGGCCGGTGGCGTCAGTGGGGTGGTGGAGTCCATCCGCATCTTCAGTACCCTCATGCGCACTGGCGACAATCGCGAAATCACGGTGCCCAATGGGCAGATCTACAGCGGCACCATCACCAACTTTAGTGCCCGTGACACGCGGCGTATCGATATGGTCTTCGGCATCGGTTATGACGATGACATCCGAGCCGCCAAGGCGTTGATCGAGGAGATCATGGCCGCCGACGAACGCATCCTGACCGATCCGGCGCCGGTGGTGATGGTGTCGGAGCTGGCCGACAGCAGCGTGAATCTGGCCGTGCGACCGTGGGTCAACTCGGCCGACTACTGGGCCGTGCGTTCGGATATGCTGGAGAACGTCAAGCTGCGCTTCGATGCGGCGGGCATCTCCATCCCTTACCCGCAGACCGATGTGCATCTGTTCGAAGAAGGCAAGGCTGCCTGAGTTTTGGATGAGGGCGCCGAGGTCGTAGTGCGGCCTCGGCGCCTGCCGATGTCCCCTCGTTCAGCCCCAATGCCAGGGCCAAAGGGGCCGCGCATCGATGGAACGCATGTCGGCGATGGGCAGTGTCGGGCTACGCCATGGCCCGGTAACCCGGTTCGATTCTGTCGAGGCGCGCGGCACGGCGGGCTCGGCCTCGACGAGCAAGGACGATCAGGCCAAGGAGAAAGAGACCCAGGGTACCCGGCAAGGGCACGGCGACGAGGGGGTGAGTGGTCCTTGCAAGCCAGGCATGCTGTCCCTGGTTTCGGGAATTGGGGGTCTCGTGCCCCGTCGCCATGGTGCCGGCCTGCCACTGAGGGGAGGCATAGTCGGTACGGTAGGCGTGGGAGGGTTTGCTGACCACGAGCCGGTGCTCGCTGTATAGCGTGTCTCCACTGGCACCGACCTCGAAGGCGATGGCATCGAGTAGCTCGAGCCAGGGGATGATGTCGAGTTGGCCATCACCGTCGGTATCGAGGTCGTCCCCGCGATGACCAGTAAATCCACGCACCAACAGGTGCGTGACGCTGTCGTTGTTCTCGAAGTTGAGGCGGGTAACGAGGTTGGGCGAACCACCAAGGGTGTAGCTGCTTTCGGCGGCGAGGAACAGGCCCTGTTGGTCCAGGCTCAGACCGCTGAGGTCTGTCGCTGACTCGATGATGCCGCTGTTGTCACTATTGCTGTCCCCCAGAACCAGGTAGCTCACGCCTTCCAGGCTCTGATTGGCCTGCCCGGCGAGTTCGAAGAATTCGTCGTGATCGCTTCCGGTCTGGTCTATGCGGATTTCGTTGATGACGAGCGCCTGGGCATTGTTGCAAAGGGCGCTGGTGAGGATTGCGCTGAGGATGATGTGGTTACGGCGGCGTCTGGCCATGATTCCCTCCCTGGAACATTGGTTGATTGTCGTCAGGGATTATCTCCGTAATAACCGCGAAGACCACTATATGGGCGCGGTATTCTGACGCAGAAACGAGGCGTCATCTGACCGCCGACGTCTCCTTGTCCGGGGGGACCTGCAGGCAGGTCCGCGCCCGATTCCTTGCCCGGGCGGTACAGGCGGCGAGGTCGTCGGCGTGGTCGGCATGGAGTTGTTCGCACAGTTCATAGGTGCGGATCAGGTCCCAGTTGCAGTTCATCTGCCGTTCCAATTGGCGCAGGGCCGCGCGTTGGCCAAGGCGTTCCTGTTC
The DNA here is from genome assembly GCA_024762755.1 of Gammaproteobacteria bacterium. GTDB lineage: Bacteria > Pseudomonadota > Gammaproteobacteria > SZUA-152 > SZUA-152 > JANTGX01. The sequence continues at coordinate 4,439 of JANTGX010000125.1, read as the reverse complement.
GCTTTCGTCGATGGCCTGCTGCAGGGCACGAAGCTTGGCCTTGGCATCGTCCGGCACGGTCGCCTCGGGTTCCGTCGCCGCACAAGGGCCAGACAGGGCGAGCAGGCCGCTCAAGACCAGGGTGTGGAATCGAATCCTGGTGGGGGAAGGGGGCGTCATGTGGGAATCGTGGGGCATGCCGGCTAGGTCTGTGAGGGCTCGTCGGTCGGGGCGAAAAGCATAGCAGACACCCAAGCCGTCGGCCGTCCACCGCGTCACAGCCGCGGCCACGCGGGTGGTCCGTCTGATTCTCAGGCCATCGGCTCCCCTGGAACTAAAGATCCCCTCTCCGCACCCGATGTCTATGGATCATGGATCCCCGTGGCATATACGGGGAGGGCGAACGAGTAAGACGGGTGATCTGGGGTGCCTGAGTCGTTGAATCTACTATTGGTGGAGGACGCCGAAGACGACGCCGTACTGACCCTGCGCGAGTTGTCGCGCGGGGGCTTCGAGGTGCATCACCGCTGCGTGCACGACGCCGATTCCCTGCGCGCCGCCTTGGCGGAGGAGGCCTGGGATCTGGTGATCTCAGACTACCATCTGCCGGGCTTCAGCGGCGAACAGGCCTTGGAACTGGTCCGCGCGAGCGGTCGTGACATTCCCTTCATCATCGTCTCCGGGGCCATCGACCAGGAATCCGCCGTGGCCATGATGCGTGCCGGGGCCCATGACTACATCATGAAGGACAACCTGGCCCGACTGCTGCCCGCTACCGAGCGCGAGCTGCGCGAGGCCGCCGTGCGCCGGGCGCAGCGGGCCGCCGAGGCGGACCTGCGGCTGGCGGCCAAGGTCTTCGAGGGCAGCATCGAGGGTATCGTCATCACCGATGCCCGCGCCCATATCCTGCGCGTCAATCAGGCCTTCACGGCCATTACCGGCTATCGCGAGTCGGAGGTGATCGGCCGGCGCATGAACATGCTGCAGTCCGGCCGGCACGACGAGGCCTTCTACCGTACCCTCTGGCAGACCCTGAACGAGCGTGGTGCCTGGCAGGGTGAGATCTGGAACCGGCGCAAGAACGGCGAGGTCTTTCCCGAGTGGCTGACCATCAGCGCCGTTTCGGACGCCGCTGGCGAGGTCACCCATTACATCGGCGGCTTCACCGATCTCAGCCAGCAGAAGCAGGCCGAAGAGCATATTCAGCATCTCATGTACTACGATGCACTCACCGACCTGCCCAACCGCACCCTCTTCGGCGTACGTTTTCGCCAGTGCATGCAGCGCACACGAGCGGCGGGTGACCACACCGCCTACGTCCACCTGGACCTGGACCGCTTCATCAAGATCAACGACACCCTGGGCCACAGCGTGGGCGACCAGCTGCTGCAGCAGGTGGCGCGACGGCTGGCCGCCAACGTGCGGCCGCTGGACATCGTCGCCCGTCTCGGTGGAGACGAATTCGGCCTCGCCCTGCCAGCCCTCATCTCGCCGCAGGCGGCCGAGCCCCTGCTCGAGCGCATCGTCGGCGCCTTCGCCAAACCGTTCCGCATCGCCAACCGCGAGCTTTTCCTGGTGCCCAGCATGGGGGTCAGTTTTTATCCCGATGATGCCGACGGCTTCGAGGAGATCGCGCGATATGCCGAGACCGCCCTTCAACATGCCAAGCAGCAGGGCGCGACCAGCCGCCACTACCAATGCAGCATGGACCATGGCGCCGATGGCAGCCTGGACATGGAGAACGCCCTGCGGCGGGCCCTCGAGCGGGACGAGTTCTGCCTCTTTTACCAACCGCAGGTCGACGTGGCGAGTGGCCGCGTGAATGGCATGGAGGCGCTACTGCGCTGGGAGCGCGGGGACGATGGCATGGTGATGCCCGGGCATTTCATCCCCCTACTGGAGGATACCGGACTGATCATCCCCGTGGGTGAATGGGTGCTGCGCCGGGCCTGCGCCGACCAGCAACGGTGGTCGGCCCGGCTCGGCCGCAGCGTGCCGGTGGCGGTCAACCTGTCGCCGCGCCAGTTCCGCAACCGAGAGTTGGTGCAGATGATCGACGGCGTATTGGCGGAGACCCACATGGATCCCCGACACCTGGAACTGGAGATCACCGAGAGCAGCGTGATGGACGACCCCGAGTTCGCCATGCAGACCCTCTCCGCCTGCCATGAGCGCGGCATCCACATCGCCATCGATGACTTCGGCACCGGCTATTCGTCACTCAGTTATCTCAAGCGTTTTCCCCTGGACGTGTTGAAGATCGATCGTTCCTTCGTTGCCGAGGTGCCGGCCGATGGCGACGATGTGGCCATCATCGATACCATCATCATCATGGCCCACCGCCTCAATCTGCGCGTGGTGGCGGAGGGGGTGGAGACCGAGGAACAGCTCGATTTTCTGCACCGTCAGCGGTGTGATTCGGTGCAGGGCTTCTATCTCGGCCGCCCCATGCCCTTGGAGAAACTATTCGAGTGGTTGCAGGCGCCGTCGCACGGTACACCTTGAGGCCGCGGGCGGGCGCTTGTTGTCGCCGCCCGCAGGCCCTAATATGGCGTGAGGCCCGGCCCCCGCAAGGCCCCGGAAGACAACCGAATCACAGCAATCCGCCGCCCGCGCGGCCGTAGTGGACAGCCGACACACCATGCCTCCTTGGCCGATCAGCGTTACCGCGCCATGAACCTCGCCCAGCAGACGCTTCCCCGGCGCATCATGCTCTATGTGGCCCTCGGCCTGCTCGTCACGGTCCTCTCGGTCAGTCTCATCACCACCCTTCCCCTGTATCGCGTGGCCAAGGCAGAGGCCGAGCACATCCTGTTCAACACCGCGCGCGCGCGGGCGTTGCTGGTGCAGGAGCACCTGAGCCACTTCAACAATATCGCCCGTCAGGTGTCTACGCGGGCTTACGCGCGCCAGTTGCTCGAGGCATACAACGAGGGTGAGTTGGACGTACAGACCCTGCGTCTGGAATTGCAGCCCATCCTCGACGAGGCCTTGCAGGGCGCCAGCGAACTGGCCGGGATCGTCCGCCTCGACCGGCAGGGTGCGGTGGTCGTCAGCGTCGGTATGTCCACACCGCCGGCCGACTGGCCGTCCCTGCCCGGGGCACAGGACGGCCCACGTATCGGCAGCCCCTTCGTCCTCAATGGCCGGGCCTACCTGGTGGTGGCCTCACCCATCATCGAGCGGTCCGAAGAGCGCCTCGTGGGTACCGATCTGCTGGTCTTCCGCCTGCAGGATCTGTGGCGACTGCTCGAAGAACGCAGCGGCCTCGGCCAGAGCGGGCAACTCATGCTGGGGCGCCTGATGGATGGTCGCCTGCAACTTTTTGGTACCGCCGACCAGCGCAATCTGCCAGCCACCGTGGCCGGTGGTGAGGGCATCGCCCAGGCGCTCACCCAGGCGGGCCTGGGGGGTAACGGCATCCTGCATGCACAGACCAGCGATGGCCGCGAGGTGGTCATCGCCTTTCAGGGTATCGACCTGGGGCAATGGGGTCTGGCCCTGAGTATGGATGCCGACGAACTCTACGCCCCGGCCTATGCGCAGATCCGCAAGACCCTCATGGCCATCGCCGTCCTCCTGCTGGTGGGCATTTGGGGTACCGTACGTTTCATCAAACCGCTGGCCGGACGCATCGTCATCGACAACAGCGAACTCAACCGGCAGATCGCGGAAAAGACCGGCGAACTGGCCGCCAGCCGTGAGCGTCTGGCCGAGGCGCAGCACATCGCCCACATGGGTAGCTTCGAGTGGGACTTGGGCGACGACAGCCTCACCGGCAGCGATGAGTTCTTCCGCATACTCGGCCTGGGTGTGCGCAATGGCGCCTGTCCCAGCGAGATCCTGTTCGAGCGTGTCGAGAGCGACGAGCGCGAGCGGGCACACCGCCAGCTGGCGCGGCTGCGCAACCAGCCGGGTCTCGCCAGCCTGGATCTGCAGATCACGACGCCCACGGGCGAAGCCCGTGTATTGAATCTGCGTACCATCTCCAAGGGCGATCACGAAGGGCAGATCGCGCGCATCTCCGGCACCGTGCAGGACGTCACCGAGCGGGCCCATGTGGAGACCGTCATGCGTACCCTGGCGCAGGGCCTGCTGGAGGAGCGCGAGAGCGACTTCTTCGTGACCTGTGCGCGCAATCTGGCCCTGTTGTACCAGTGCAAAGTGGTGCTCATTGGCCTGCTCGACGAAACGGAGCAGCAAGTCACCACGGAAGTGTTGTGGATCGCCGGGCAACCGGTGGCGAACGTCACTTACGACCTCGACGGCACCCCCTGTGAGGACATCATCCGTCAGCGGCGCAAGCTCATCACCACGGGACTGCAGCAGCGCTATCCGGACGACGAGATGCTGGTTCAACTGGACCTCGACAGCTACTACGGCGCGCGTCTGCTGGGCAAGGACGGCCGTGCGCTGGGCCTGGTCTCGGTGATGGATTCCCGACCGTTGCGCATCAGCCC
>JANTGX010000124.1 GCA_024762755.1 Gammaproteobacteria bacterium | reverse complement strand
TTCTCGTCGTCCTTCAGGCTGGCGTAGTACTCACGGAGTATGGCCAGTACCTCGGGACGGGAAAACTTGTCGGATACCTCTTCGCCTTCGGAAAGGGCCTTGCGCAGCTTGGTGCCGGACAGCAGTAGGCGATCGGAGGCATCGTGTGGGCAGGTCTTCATGGAGGCCATGCCATCACACTTGTTGCACCAGAAGGTCCAGTCGATCTTCATCGGCTCGGTCTCCAGGGCGTCGGCGGGGATCTCGTCGAAGATGTGGTGGGCGTCGAAGGGACCGTAGTAGTCGCCCACACCGGCATGGTCACGGCCGACGATGAGGTGCGAGCAGCCGTAGTTCTGGCGGAACAGGGCGTGCAGCAGGGCCTCTCGGGGGCCGGCGTAACGCATGTCCAGCGGATAGCCGGCCTGGATCACGGTGTTGTCGACGAAGTAGTTCTCGATCAGGGTGCCGATGGCGCGGGAGCGCACATCTGCCGGGATATCACCGGGCTTCAGCTTGCCGAGCAGGGAGTGCACCAACACGCCGTCGAGCAGTTCGACGGCGATCTTGGCCAGGTATTCGTGCGAGCGGTGCATGGGATTGCGAGTCTGGAAGGCGGCGATGGTCTGCCAGCCGCGCTTCTCGAATTCGGCGCGCGTCTCCGCCGGGGTCATGAACTGGCTGCCGTACTCCTCGGGGAAGCCGCCAAGGGAGAGCACCTTCACCGGGCCGGCCAGGTTGAATTCGCCCTGTTCCATCACCATCTTCACGCCCGGATGTTCCAGGTCGGTGGTCTTGTACACCTGCATGCACTCGTGTGCCTTGTCGATGGTGTACTTCTCGGCGACGGCCATGGTGGCCAGGAGGGTGTCGCGTTCGGGGTCGTAGAGGGCGATGTCGTCGCCTTCGTTGATGCCGTCGGCGGTGGCTTGGTCAGCGGAGAGAGTGATGGGGATAGGCCAGAACAGGCCGGAGGTGGTCTTCATGCCATCGCAGACACCTTGCCAGTCGGCGTGGGTCATGAAGCCTTCCAGCGGGGTGAAGCCGCCGATGCCCAGCATGATGATGTCGCCCGCCTCGCGGGATGAGACATTGACCCTTGGCAGGCCGGCCGCGCGGGCCTTCTCAGCCTCCAGTGCCTGACCTTCGAGCAACAAGGGCTTGAGATCCCCGCCCCCGTGTGGATTCACTAAGCTGGACATATTGCTCCCTCTCGTCTGGTTTGTCTGGCCGCGTTCCGCCCTGCGGCGTGGATGGCTGCCCGATACAGCGGGGCGGCGTGCGTCCCATGGCGCGACGCGGGAAAATACCTTAATGGCTTTTCCAGCCCTTGCAAAGCAGTTTGTTCTTGCCACTCCATAAATTCCCCTTATTCGATGTGAGTGAGTTAGACGTCGTTCGGATCGGGGTGAATGCGGCGTGATGCCTCTGCTGCCCAGTGTCCTACATGAGGGTAGTCCAGGAATGGCCGTCGACGAGGAATCAACCCGAACTTTTGTCGGGACGACTCCTACCGGCGACGGAAGTGGATGCATTGCCTTGTGCTATCGACCTGCGCTACCAAGTGGGGTGTGAACCATGCCTCGTCCACCCGCGTCGGCTAGATGAAACCTGCAGCAGATCGCCTGGTAATGCTTGAAAGGGAGTGTGGCCGGCCATAGGTTACAGATGCCTTGAATGGAGGCCTGCAGCCTGTTGTAGCGGCGCTATGCTCGGGACAAGCAGCACCGAGGTCGCATCATACAAAATGCAGATATAAAAGGAGGCAGGTTCATGAAGATCACCCTCAGCGTCATCAAGGCCGACATCGGTTCCATCGGCGGCCACATTGCCCCTTCCAAGGCCCTGGAGGCGGCGGTCCGCGAGCATGTCGAGCAACAGGGCCGAGGCGTCATTATCGACCACCATGTCTCCCACACAGCCGACAACGTGATCGTTCTCATGACCCACACGGCCGGCACCGGCGACCAGCAGGTCCACAAACTGGCCTAGGACGCCTTCCTCGCCGGTACCGCGGTGGCCAAGTCCCAGGGCCTGTACGGCGCCGGGCAGGATCTGCTCAAGGAGGCCTTCTCCGGCAACGTGCGCGGCATGGGCCCGGCGGTAGTGGAGATGGAGTTCGAGGAGCGGCCCAACGAGTTCTTCCTGTTCTTTGCCGCCGACAAAACCGACCCCGGCGCCTACAACCTGCCCCTCTACCTGGCCTTCGCCGACCCCATGACTACCCCCGGCCTGCTGCTCTCACCGTAACTGGCCGCCGGTTTCCGCTTCGTCATCATGGACGTCAGCTACACCGAGGGCGACCGCATCATCGAACTCAATGCCCCCGAGGACCTCTACGACATCGCCGCCCTGCTGCGCGACCCGGAGCGCTTCGTGGTGGAGTCCGTGTGGTCACGGGCCACCGGCGAGATCGCCGCCGTCGCCTCCACCACCCGCCTGCACAACATCGCCGGCAAGTACGTGGGCAAGGACGACCCGGTGATGCTGGTGCGGGTGCAGAAGATGTTCCCCGCCACCGGCGAGATCCTCGCCCCCTACGCCACCGGCCACTTCGTCGCCGGCGGCATGCGCGGCTCCCACAATATGCCTCTGATGCAGGTGCCGCAGAATTCCGGCATCAGCTACTTCGACGGCCCGCCGGTGGTGAGCTGCGCCGCCTACTGCATGCACGAGGGCCGGCTCACCGAGGCCGAGGATACCTTCGCCCACCCCTTCTGGGACCGGGTGCGCGACCAGGTGGCCGACAAGGCCATGGCCATGCGCCGCCAGGGCTTCTTCGGCGCCGCCATGCTGCCCATGAGCGAACCTGGAATACACGGGCATCACGCAGAAGCTGGAGGCCCTGGAGGAGCGCTTTCGCGTGCGCGGCTGAGGCGCCGACAGAGGGGGCGCCCGGCCGGGTTCCGATTCGGCGCCGGGCGTTTTTACCCTCGCCGGTGTGATCCCGCGTCTCCCGCTTCAGGCGAGCTGCGCCAGGGCCTCGCTGCTGAAGGGGTGGATGGCGTCCAATTGACCGGCGCGGATCTTGTTGGCCCACGCCGCATCTCCCAGCAAGGCGCGCCCTACCGCCACCAGGTCGAATTCCCCACGGGCCAGGGCCGCCTCCAACGTGGTGATAGGGGTCGGCTGGTTACTGATGGAGGCCCCTTCGAAGATCGCCAGGTCCAAGGGCTGGTCGATGCCGACGCTGCCCACGGCGATCACGGGCTTGCCGGTGAGCCTGCGTGTCCAGGCGGCGAGGCTCAGGGGCGAGTCCTCGAAGGCCGGTTCCCAGAAGCGGCGGGTGCTGGGGTGAAAGATATCCACCCCCGCCGCAGCCAGGGGTAACAGAATCGCTTCGAGTTCCGCCGGGCTGTGGGCGATGCGCGCCGCGTAATCCCCCTGCTTCCACTGGGAATAGCGAAACACTATGGGGAAGTCCGGCCCCACCGCCGCGCGTACCGCGCTGACGATGTCAACGGCGAAGCGCACGCGGTTTTCCACGGCGCCCCCGTAGGTATCACCGCGTCGGTTGCTTTCCGCCCACAGGAATTGATCGATGAGAAAACTGTGGGCGCCATGGATTTCCATTCCATCGAAGCCCAGGGACCGGGCGTCCCCTGCGGCCTGGGCAAAGGCCTGCACCACAGCCTCCATGTCTTTGCGGCTCATACCCACCACCGCTGTGCCGTCCTCTTGTTGCGTCGCCACCGGGCCCACGGCGGGCTCAGCCGGGTGGGGGGGCACCCCCGGGGTCCGCATCGGTCCGGCATGCCAGAGCTGGGGTAGGATGCGACCGCCGGCGGCATGCACCGCTTCCACCACCTTTCGCCAGCCCGCCAGGGCCGCGTCGCCGTAAAAGGCCGGTGCACCGGGATAGGCGTTGGCGGCGGGATGATCGACGAAAGTGCACTCGGTAATGATGAGCCCCACGCCCCCGGCCGCGCGACGGGCGTAATAGGCGGCGTTGGCCTCACCGGGAATGTGTTGCTCGCAGGCCATGCGCGTCATGGGCGCCATGACGACGCGGTTGGGGAGGGACAATGTCCCCAAGGTAATGGGACTGAACAACGTGGTGGTGTCAGGGTGGTTCATGGCAGTGTCTCCTGTGCAATTAACGTACTAGACCGGTCGTCTAGTACGCGGATTAAATGAAGTCGAAAGAAGATATCGTGGTGCTGCCGTGGCTCCGGGTCAGTATTGGCCTGTTGGCCTTGTAGGGTGGGCACTGCGTGCCCCTGTCAGGCCGCAGGGTGACAGTGATGTGACCCGGCGGGCGGTGCCCTCCTACTTGAAGTCGCTAGATTTTTCCGCGCACCGCTTCCCGGGGACTCCCCCGGACTTGGGCGGTGCGGCTATGCTAGGACGGTGCTGAACAAGACATCGATGTAATCATCGATGGGAGTGACCTCCTTGGTCACCTTCATGCGCAGGATGGCGCCTTCCCAGCCGTCGAGAATGAAGCGGGCCATTTTCCGGGTGTCCGCGTTTGGAGACAATTCGCCGGCGCGGACGGCCTCCGCCAGGCAGGTGGCAAACTGGGCTTCCCAGTGTGCCAGGACGGCCGCCAGGCGGCCGCGAAAGACATCATCCTGGTCGGCCAGCTCCTGGGCCAGGTTTCCCACCAGGCATCCGCCTTCACAGCGTTCGGCCAGCAGACGTTCACGACTGGCGGTAAAAAAATTCCTCAGCCGCTGGCGCGGGGGGACGTCGGGAGCCTGCAGGTGCCCCGTCAGGAAGGCTTCGAACTCCTCCACATAGTCTTCGAGCACCGCCAGACCAAACGCCTCCTTGCTGGGAAAGAAATGATAGAAGGAGCCCTTCGGCACCCCGGCCTGTCGCACGATCTCCTGCAGGCCCGCATGATGGAAGCCCTTGGCGAGCATGAGGCGTCGGCCGGTGTCGAGGAGAGTCTGTTTGGTGTCTTGTTTACCCATGACGGCTAGAATAGACCAGTCGTCTCGCATGTCAAGAAGATAGTCAAGGAGGCATTCAAGGAGGCAGGAAGCGCTTTGTGGTCACGGCTGATGAGAGGCGAGAACGCTACACCGTAGCCCCTGTCGGCACGGTCAACGTCAAGGTCTCCGGCCCGCTGGTGGCGGGCGGAAACGTCTCGATGTTCACCTGGGAGGCCTGGGACTAGGCAAGGCCTTGGCCTCCATGGAGCCAGCCGCCTCGAATGTGTTGAGGTTTTCCTGAGTGAAATGCTGTGTTGAATCTGATTCTCGAGGGGCCATATTGAAATCCAAGGACTCGGTCTGCTGCATCGTCGATCAAAGGCGGGGCCAGCGAACGGACGGACATTGCAACACCTGCCGGGCTAGTTGATAAGCACTGCGAAACAGGAAGGTCACACCATGAAACACGAACCCTCATCCCTATTTCGGAGCAGCCTACTCCTGGTTCTCTTCCTGACGGGCCTGGCCAGTATCCTCGCCTCCGGTGGCGGCGGAGGCGGCGGTGATGGCAGTGGCGGTGCGACGGAAGGCGGCGATCCCTCCGTGGCGGCCAAGACCTCGGCCATCCCAACGGGCGACCTCGATTGCCCCTACGGCGGCATCCTGGTGGAGACGGGCATCGACGAGAACGGCAACGGGGTGCTGGATGCCAGCGAGGTCGATGAAAGCCAGAAGGTGTGCAACGGCGCGCCGGGGGTGGATGGCAGCGATGGCCAGAACGGCCTCAACGCCCTGGTGAAGATCAGCGACGAGCCGGCCGGGGTCAACTGCCCGGCGGGCGGCAAGCGCATCGACTCGGGCCTGGACGCCGACGCCAACGGCGTGCTGGACAGCGGGGAGATCGCCTCCACGGATTACGTCTGCAATGGTACGGCCGGCAGCGACGGCTCAAACGGCCTCGATGCCCTCATCGACATGAATCCCGAACCCGTGGGGGCCAACTGCCCCAGCGGGGGCCTACGCATCGACGTGGGTCAGGATACCAACGGCAACGGCAGCTTGGACCCGGACGAGATCACCCAGACGGGCTTCGTGTGCAACTACAGCGACGGCAGCATCGGCTGGGGGGTGGCGACCCTCCTCGAGACCAACAATGTCGGGGATGCAGTGCAACCCAGCGTGGCGGTGGATCCCGCCGGCAACGCCGTTGCGGTGTGGGCTCAATACGATGGTACGCGTGACAATATCTGGGCCAACCATTACGTGCCAGGGGTTGGTTGGGGCAAGGCCAAACTCATTGAGGCCGTCGATGCTGTGTTTGCGGCGGGCCCCCACGTGGCAGTGGACTCCAATGGCAACGGCGTGGCGGTATGGCAGCAATACGATGACACGCGCTGGAACATCTGGGCCAACCGCTATGTGGTGGGCACGGGCTGGGGCACGGCCGAGCTTATCGAGACGGTCAATGCCGGGGATGCGTTTGCTCCCCGAGTGGCGGTGGATCCCAGCGGCAATGCGGTGGCGGTTTGGCGCCAATCCGACGGCACGCGCTACAACATCTGGGCAAACCGCTACCTGCCGGGCTTTGGCTGGGGCACGGCCGAGCTCATCGAGACGGACAATGCCGGAGATGCGGCC
>JANTGX010000123.1 GCA_024762755.1 Gammaproteobacteria bacterium | reverse complement strand
TGGTGCGCCGCGAGGGCGAGGCGGGTTTCGCGGACCGATTGGCCAAGGCCTCCCCATTTTCCGAATTTTTCTTTGAAGCTTTGGTGCGTACGGTCGATCTAGGGTCCATCGACGGGCGAGCACGACTGGTGGAGCTGGCTCGCCCCCTGCTGAAGCAGCTGCCAGCGGGCGTCTATCGACACATGATGGCAACACGCCTGGCGGAAATGGCGCGGATCGACCCTGCGGCACTGGGGGATCTGGTGGCGCGTCCGCGCGCGTCCACGCCGGCGCGTCGACCCTCGGGGGGTGGTATGACGCCCGTTCGGCGGGCCATTCACTTGCTGCTTCACAGACCCCAACTGATTGAAACGGCAGGGGAACTTCCGGATCTTTCAGGGCTCCAACTGCCAGGTGTCCCGCTCCTGCAGGCTTTGATTGAAATCCTGCGCTCCCGCCCTCACTTATCTTTGGGTGCGGTCTTGGAACATTGGCGCGGTACGGACGAAGGACGACACCTCGCCCGGCTCGCCCGGCAACCGCTGGACGTACCCGAAGAGGGGCTACAGACCGAGTTCGCCGATGTCATGCGACATCTTGCGGTGCAACGGACGGACCAGCTCCTCGATGAGCTGCTCGCCAAGTCCCGCCTGGACGGCCTCAGCGATGAGGAGAAGGTACAGCTGAGACGGATACTCGCCACACGGAGTGGCAAGGCAGAATGAGGGCAGGCCAGTCGCCGCCAAGGTCGCCCTTTACCGAAGCTTGAGTTATAATGCGCGGCTATTTTTTACGGGTGTACGACAAGCAAATGTCAATGAACACAAAGCAACAGTCCCAGTTGAAGCGGTTGATCGCCCGCGGCAAGGAGCAGGGTTACCTGACCTACCGCGAGGTCAATGATCACCTGCCTACCGATATCGTCGATCCCGAACAGATCGAAGACATCGTCAGCATGATCAACGACATGGGCATCGCGGTGCATGAGGTCGCGCCAGAGGCCGATCAGGTGGTGCTCTCTGAAGAAGGCGTCACCACCGACGAAGAGGCCGTCGAAGAGGCCGCTGCGGCGTTGGCCAACGTGGACAGCGACTTTGGCCGCACCACCGACCCGGTGCGCATGTATATGCGCGAGATGGGTACGGTGGAGCTGCTCACGCGCGAAGGCGAGATCGTCATCGCCAAGCGTATCGAAGATGGCCTGCGTCAGGTCATGGACGCGCTCGCCCATTACCCGGGCACGGTGCGAACGGTGCTCGACGACTACGCCAAGGTCGAGGCCGGGGACATGCGTCTCACCGACCTCATCAGCGGCTTCGCCCATGAAGACAAAGAGCCCCCCGTACCCGCGCCACAGCCCCAGGCCAAGGCCGAGGCGAAAGACGAGGACGAGGCCGAAGTGGATACCGGCCCCGATCCGGAGGAGGCCCGCGAGCGCTTCCACGCCCTGGCCAAGCAGTATGAGAAATACCTGAAGGCCGAGGCCAAGCACGGGCGCGACGACGCGCGTACGCAGAAGCTAACCGAGGCAATGGCCGAAGGCCTGGGACAGTTGAAGCTGATGCCCAAGGTGGCGGACCGTTTGGTCAACAACCTGCGTGGCCTGGTCAACCGTGTGCGCACGCACGAGCGGGTGATCATGGATATCTGTGTGAGTAAGGCCAAGATGCCGCGCAAGGACTTCATCACCACCTTTCCGGACAACGAGACCGATCCCCAGTGGCTGCAGGATCTCATCGACCGCGGGGCAAAGTACTCGCCCGTGCTGGCCGAATATGCCGACGAGATTCAGCGTGCTCAGAACAAACTGATGGCAGTGGAGAAAGAGGCGGGCATCTCTATCGGCGAGATCAAGGAGATCAACCGCAAGATGTCCATCGGTGAGGCCAAGGCCCGCCGTGCGAAGAAGGAGATGGTCGAGGCCAACCTGCGCCTGGTCATCTCCATCGCCAAGAAGTACACCAACCGCGGCCTGCAGTTCCTGGACCTGATCCAGGAAGGCAACATCGGCCTGATGAAGGCGGTGGACAAGTTCGAATATCGTCGTGGCTACAAGTTCTCGACCTATGCCACCTGGTGGATCCGCCAGGCCATCACACGCTCCATCGCGGACCAGGCGCGCACCATCCGTATCCCGGTGCACATGATCGAGACCATCAACAAGCTCAACCGCATCTCGCGCCAGATGCTGCAGGAGATGGGCCGCGAGGCCACCCCGGAAGAGCTGGCCGAGCGCATGGAGATGCCGGAGGAAAAGGTGCGCAAGGTGCTGAAGATCGCCAAGGAACCCATCTCCATGGAGACCCCCATCGGCGACGACGAAGACTCGCGCCTGGGCGATTTCATCGAGGACCAGAACATCCTCTCGCCGGTCAACTCCGCCACCTTCGAAGGTCTGCGCGAGGCGACGCTGGAGGTGCTCGACAGCCTCACCGCACGAGAGGCCAAGGTGTTGCGCATGCGCTTCGGCATCGACATGAACACCGACCACACGCTGGAAGAGGTGGGTAAACAGTTCGACGTCACCCGTGAACGCATCCGCCAGATCGAGGCCAAAGCGCTGCGCAAACTGCGCCACCCGACCCGCTCCGACCACTTGCGCAGTTTCATCGACGCCGAGGGTAATCCCACCTCGTGATGCAAGCCCCACCGGTGGCGGCGGACGCACGAAACCGGGCCTGTAGCTCAGTTGGTTAGAGCAGGGGACTCATAATCCCTTGGTCCACGGTTCGAGTCCGTGCGGGCCCACCATAAAATCAATAGGTTAGCGAGACTCGTTGACCGTCATCACGTCCTTCGGTACATTTTCGGTACACTGCTGAGTACCGGGATGTACCGATGGCGACCATAGTCAAAACCCCCTCGAATACCTGGAAGGCCGTCGTCCGCCGCCGCGGATGGCCCACCACGAGCAAGACCTTCCGCATCAAGCGCGATGCGGAGGACTGGGCGCGTGGTATCGAAGACGAGATGCGCCGAGGCATCCATGTCGCCCGGGCGCCGGCCGAGCGAACTACCCTGAAGGCGGCACTGGAACGCTACCTCGACGAGGTCACGCCGACCAAGAAACCCTCCACCCAGTCCGCCGAGCGGAAGAAGGCGAAGATCGTCATCGACCGCCTCGGCCAGTATGGGCTCGCCCAGCTCAGCCCCGAGCGCATTGCCGAATACCGCGACGAACGGTTGGCCGAGGGCAAGAGCCCGAATACCGTCCGCCTGGAGATGGCCTTGCTCGGTCACCTCTTCACCACCGCCATCCGCGAGTGGGGCCTCGGCCTCATGTACAACCCCGTCGCCAACGTCCGCCGCCCTAGTCCTGGCCAGGGCCGCGACCGCCGCCTGAACTGGAGCGAGCTGCGGCGCATGCTCAAGGCCTGTGACGCCCACTCCAACCCCATGCTCGGCTGGGTCGTGCGCATCGCCCTCTATACCGCCATGCGGCAGGGCGAGATTCTTTCCCTCGCCCTCGACCAGGTGGACTTGCAGCGGCGCATCGTGTGTCTCAGTGACACCAAGAATGGGAGTGCCCGCACCGTCCCCCTGTCTCGCCGGGCGGTGACTGTCTTCCGTGAAGCGCTGGGCAACCCCGTGCGCCCCAGCGATACAGACCTGATCTTTTATGGCGAGGCCGGCCGTGACGGCATTCGTCGCCCCTATCAGATGCACAAGGTATGGGCCGACGCCCTGAAGCGGGCCGGTATCAGCAACCTGCGTTTTCACGACCTGCGCCACGAAGCGGTTTCCCGTCTTGTTGAAAAAGGTCTGACGGATCAGGAGGTCGCCGCCATCAGCGGTCACAAGTCGATGCAGATGTTGAGGCGCTATACCCATCTACGCGCGGAAGACCTTGTCGACAGGCTGGATAGCTCAAGACGCCGCTAGATTTTGCATGTTGTTCGCTAGGGTTCGTTAGGTTTCGCCAGCCTTATATTGCGGGCTGGCACGGGGTTCGCTAGGATTGAATTCACTCCGCACAGACAGCATTCCGGAGATGTGGCGGGCTGGAATGTGTGCAACTACCCTCACTTCGAGATCCGGTCGCAGACCATAGCCCAAGGGGCCATCTCATTTCCGCCACCTTTGATGAATGAGGTGACCTAATGAAAATGAATGGGCTGTTGACTGATAACCCGGGAAAGACCGCTTTCGAGGGCGTTTCCCTGGAAGGGCTGGATGGCATCATCGAAAGCACCGAGCGCCAGTTGTTCGAGCGCTTCGGGCCACTCCTGACTCTGCAGCAGACTGCCGAGCTGTTTCATCGCACGCCGGATGGGCTGCGAGTTTCCCTGAACCGAAATACTCGCTTTTCCAATGCGTTGAACGCCGCCAAGCGGAGGATCGGTCGTCGGATCTACTTCCGCGCTTCCATGCTGGCACGGCTGATCGAGGAGGGTATGGTATGAGCGTGTTCAGGGTAGTGAAGAGCGATAACTTCACGATCTTGTTGAACGATACCCTGCGCGATACCCGCTTGAGTCTGGAGGCCACCGGTCTGTTGGTACGGCTGCTGTCCCGGCCGAGTGACTGGATGGTGCGCTTTGAGTCGTTGCGTAGAGAGAGTCAGGTTGGTCGGGACAAGCTCAGACGGATACTTGTGGAGCTGGCAAAAGCAGGTTATCTGGTGAGGCGACGAGATCGCTGCACTAATGGTAAGTTTCGGTGGATAACTGAGGTTCATGAGGTTCCGCAAGCCAGTGACGGGAAATCAGTCAGTGGTGCTCGCGCCATTGACGTGGAAACCGTCGACGGCAAATGCACCGATATACAAATACAGAAGGAACAAAGAAACACTACTACTACACGGGGTGGTCGTCGTGGCGTCTTGGGTGACTTGGTATGGCCAGGCGGCATGAGCAAGGCGGAGATCCAATCAGCTAGGGAGACGCTGTCATCCGTTGGTGAGGATGCCCAGATGATTCTGGATGTTTTGCAGGCAGCAATTGCAGCCGGTGAGATCAGAAAGTCGCGCTTTGCCTATTTGAAAGCCCTGGTGGCCCGTCACCACAAAGGCGAATTTGATCCAACCCCAGGGCGCCCTGTCGCTGAGGCCCGGGAGCGCGGGCGACGACGATCAAGGTTCACCGAAGTGCCGAACACAGAGGCTGTCCTGCGCCAGCATGCACGTCTCCTCAAACAGGATGAAGACCGCTATCTGCAAAGGCACAAGTCGAGCCAGCTGAAAGCGTCAGGCATGGGCCAAGTGTTCAAGAAGGATGTGGTGCATCAGGGAGGCCAGCCATGATCCAGGTTTGCGTTCGCGTTCCGGAAGAGATGGCCAAAGAGGTCCGTCGCATGGCAGCCCAGTTCGGTGTGCGAGACTCGGAGATCTGGCGCCGCTTGATGCATCGCAGTTTGGATAGCGAAGACAAGGTGATGAGGGGTGTGCAGATCGAAACCCTCTGTCTCCTGCGCAGACTCGCCGCGCATACGGACATGGAAATCATCTACAAGGCCAAGTCCGATGCCCGCAACATTCTGCGCCAAATGGGCGTGATGGAATAGCGGGCTGCTGACGGAAAGTAAACTTTCGGTATACTTTCCAACGCACGTTCGGCAAATGTGTGAAAGAGCTACCGCACCCGCCCTCCGGGGCGGGTTTCCTTTGCCGCTCCCATACGCTGCGCGCATGGGGCCCCTCCCTTTCTCTACACACCCGACGCAACCCCCGTTGCAGGCGTAACCTTCTGATTTTATGGCTATAAACCATATCCAGATGCGGTAGCCACTTGTATGGCAGAGGGTATGTTGCAAAAACTACCGTTAATCTCAGAAAGTTACGATGTGGAAAGAGGGGCCGTGTTTGCCATGCAGGTTGCACAGATAGATATAGAAAAGGGCTATTTTCTTGTTATGATGGGCCTGACATGTATAGGAAACAGCTTCTTCGTATATAAATACAGGCCAGCGACTCGCCACGATGACAACGCCACTGATCCCCCTGTTGCCACCAGAAACGGAACTGGAAAGCCGCGCCGTATTGAAGAAGCTCGCCCCGGCGCACCGCTACCTGGCCGAGCTGAAAGGCATGGCGGCGACCATTCCCAACGAGCACATCCTGATCAATACCCTGGCCCTGCAAGAGGCCAAAGACAGCTCGGAAATCGAGAATGTCATCACCACTCAGGACGACCTGTACAAGGCCAATCTGTTTGCGGACTACATTAGGAATCCCGCTGCCAAGGAAGTGAATCGCTACGCGACGGCCTTGAAATCGGCCTTTGAACAGGTCAGGCAAGACCGCTTTATCACCGTCAATCGCATCGTCGAGATTCACCGCCTGCTGGAGCAGAACGATGCAGGTATCCGCACCCAGGGAGGCACGGTGCTCAAGAACGAGACCACCGGCGAGACGGTATACACACCGCCACAGACCTATGAGGAAATCATGCGCCTGATGGGCAATCTGGAGCAATACATCAACGACGATACGCTCAGCGATGTTGATCCACTGGTGAAAATGGCGGTCATTCACCACCAGTTCGAGAGCATCCATCCCTTCTATGATGGCAACGGGCGAACCGGC
>JANTGX010000122.1 GCA_024762755.1 Gammaproteobacteria bacterium | reverse complement strand
GGCCTGCAGGCTGAGGCGGGTCTGGTAGTCGAGGAACACGAAGGGCTCGTCCATGAGCAGGATGTCCGGCTCGACGGCAAAACTGCGCGCGATGCTCACCCGCTGGCACATGCCGCCGGAGATCTGGTGCGGGTGGTAGGCGGCGAAGTCCGTCAGGCCGACCTCGGCCAGGGCCTGCGCCGCACGGACCTCCAGCTCGGCCGCCGGCCAGCGATCCTCGAGCAGGAAGCGCACGTTGCCGGCCACCGTCATCCAGGGAAACAGGCCGTGCTCCTGGAACACCATGCCGAGGCGAGAGTCGGCCGGCGTGATGCCCAGCTCGCCCTCGCTGGGCGCCTCCAGCCCGGCCAGGGTGCGCAGCAGGCTGGTCTTGCCGCAACCGCTGGGGCCGAGCAGGCAGAGGAATTCGCCGGGGGCCACCGTGAAATCCAGCCCCGCGTAGGCCGCGGTCTCGCGCCCCTGCTGGCGGAAGGTCTTGCCGAGGCTGCGGGCCTGAATCCGCATACGGCTCAGGGCTTCCAGGGGCCGAGGGCCTGCGCGGCCTTACGCGCATAGCTCAGGTCGACGATGGTATCCACGTCCGGCATCTTCTTCAGGTAGCCGTGCTCGAAGTACCAGCGGGCATCACTCTTCAGGCTCTGCACGTTGACCAGGCCGTCCGGGTGCAGACCCACCGGCACCACCGCGCGGTACACCTCGGGGTCACGGATGCGCGTGTGCTTGGTGAGGATGGCGATGATCTCGTCGCGGCCCTGGCCCTTCTCGAAGGCATCGTTGTAGTCACGCAGACCACGCACATAGGCGCGCACGAAGCCCTCCGCCTGTTGCGGGTGCTCGCGCATGAACACCGGCGAGTAGAAGATGGCCGCGCTCTGCTGGTTGGGATAGACCTCGTCGTCGCCGGCCACGCGCACGGCGATGCCGTTCTTCACCGCCGCGGCGACGAAGGGCTCGATCTGGATCGTGGCGTCGATGCCGCCGTTGGCCAGGGCGATGTTCATGTCGCCGTAGCCCAGGGTCACCAGCTTCACGTCGTCCAGGCTCAGGCCGGCCTTCTTCAGGTAGCGCTCGAGGGCGATCTGCTGCGACACGCCCTTGGCGGTGACCGCCAGGGTCATGCCCTTGAGGTCCTTGAAACCCCGGTAGCGGCCGCTGTCGATATGGTCCTTGCGCACGATCAGCGCCAGATAGCCGTGGCCGGGGCTCACCGTGCCCTTGTCGGCGACGATGCGGATGGGGATGTCCTGGGCGATGGCGTTGTACATGCCGGCGTTGATGTTGCCGCCGCCGACGAACAACTGGCCGGTGGCGAGAAACGGCACCATCTTCGCCCCGGAGGCCTTGAAGGGGTTGATCACCACCTTCAGCCCCTCGTCACGGAAATAGCCGCGCTCTTGGGCGATGAACATGGCCGCCGAACTCATCACCGGCGAGATGCCCACCGGCACCTCCAGCGGTTCGGCCTGCACGGGGGCGGCCAAGAGCAGGAACCAGGTCAACGCGAGACAGATTGCCGTGTACTTCTTGTTCATTGTTTTTCTCTCCATGTTGTAGGACGGTGAATAGGGCGGTGAATTCGCCCAATTCGTAGTTTCGGTTAACGGAACGAACGACTACAAAATCTCCTTTATGACGGGCCTCTGCGCGGCCGGCGAGGCGTGATGGGTGGCCTGTGCCCCAACTCACGACCTCAGCCCCACCCCAGGCTGGCGAAATAGAGCCCCACGCCGCCCACCGCCGCCGCCGCGCCCGCCACCTCGCGGGCGCGGATGCGCTCGCCCAGCATCAGTGCCGCCAGCGGCAGCACGAACAACGGGCTGGTCGAATTCAACGTCGCCGCCACCGCGGTAAAGGTGTACTTCAGCGCCACGATGGACAACCAGGTACCGAGAAAGGCCCCGGCCAGCGACGCCAGCAACAGGATCTTCATCCGGCCGGGATCACGCAGTGGCGACACCCAGCCCAACAGGTCGCGCACCATCAGGCCCCAGAAGGTCAGGCCAGCGATGGCCCAGGCCTGACGGATGAAGGTGGCCTCCAGTGCCGGCATGTCCGCCACGCCCACCTTGGAGGCGATGATGCCCAGGGCATTGGCGACGACGAACAGCCCGCCGAAGAACAGCCCACTGCGGCGCCGCTGCGTCGCCTCGCCGGCCGCCGTCCGCTGCCACAGCACCCAGCCTACCCCGCCCAGGGTCAGGGCCATGCCCAGCCAGGCCAGCCATGGCACCTGCTCGCCGAGCAGGAGCACCGCCGCCAGGCCGGTGACCACCGGGATCAAGGTCCCCACCAGCAGGGTGCGCCGCGGCCCCAGGCGCACCAGGGTGAGGAAGTACAGGGTGTCGCCGAAGCAGATGCCCACCAGTCCACTCAGGGCCAGGGCCGTGAGGCTGGCGCCGTCGACCTGCGGCAGGCCCCCGGGCCACAGCAGGAACGCCATGAACAACAGCGCCACCAGGCCCTTGGCCAGGTTGATGCCCATGGCCGGGACCGCGTCGCCGAGGCGCCGAAAGAGGATCGCCGAAAACGCCCAGAGAAAGGCCGAGGCGAGGGCGGCGGCGGCGCCCAACAAATGGGACTGTAAGGGTTCGATAGGGGTGTCCTGCCTTTTCTGCCATGCCCACCGAGCCGGCCACTCCGGTGCGGATCGCAGGGACTTGGCGATCAAGGGTCTCAAGGGTATATCAAAGCCGCTTGCTCAAGTATGCTTTTCCGAGCGCCATTTTTCACCAATACAGCCGCGCCAGCAACCACAAAGTCAAAGCAAGCATTTGATAACACGGAAAATTGCCAAATGAAAACGCAGATCTCCTATCGGCAATATCTTTATCGATATGTGGACCCCAAGGCCATCGGGCCGACGAAAAACTGAAAATTATCCCCCTTGCACCCAGGGATCGACACGGAGCACCCGCATGAAGACAGCCATCCGCCTCTCGGCCAGCACCCTCACCGGCCTCCTGTTGCTCGGCGCCGCAACGGCCTCGGCAGAGGACGCACAATCCCACTGGTTGGTGCCGCACAGCGGCGAGCACGAGTTGGTCTATTACCCCTTCTACAAGGAGAAGCCCAACTACGAGCGAGCCACGGTAGCCGGACGCGAGTTCCTCGTCCCCCTCGGCGTGGTGCCGCCCTCTGCACAGAGCCTCTATCTGCTCTCCCACTGGGAGATCCGCGACGGCGAGACGGTACTGGACATGGGCACCGGCTCTGGCGTGCAGGCGGTCTTCGCCGCCGACCACGCGGCGCACATCGTCGCCACGGACATCAGTGCCAAGGCCGTGGCCGCCGCGCGGGACAACTTCGAGCGCCACGGCCTCGAGAAAAAGATCGAGGTGCGCGAGGGCGACCTGTTCGGCCCCATCGACGAAGGCGAGCGCTTCGATGTCATCCTGTTCAACATCGACTATCCCTACGACGAGCACAGCCAATCCCTCTGGGCCGTGCACGAACGCTTCTTCGCCGAGGTCGGCGACCATCTCACACCCGGTGGACGCATCTATTACCAAGCGGGCTTCGTCGACAATATCCCCCGCATCCAGGCCATGGCAGAAAAGAACGGCCTGCGCATCACGAGCCTGCACATGGATGCCGCCATCGAGGTGGAGCGCGACCCCATCGTCTTCACCCTCTATCGCAAGAGCGACCTGCGACGGCTGCAAAGAGAGCAGGCCCAGCGCCAATACCTGAGCGGCCGATGATCGTGGTCTGCCGGGTACGCCGTATTCCCCTCGGTTCTTTGCCTATACTCCTTTGGCGGTTAACCGCTCGATCAGCGGATCGATTACTCCATCGACGAAAGGGGAAACATTATGTGCAACAGACATCCGAACAGTGAAAAACGCCCGCCTCATCATCGGCCCATTCTTGCCCTATTGCTCATACTCGGCTTTGGCAGCACGACCGCTGCGGCCTCCGTCATCACGCTCGACCTGACGGCCGATCTCTTCGCCGGTACCATTACGAGCATTACCGATGTCAACAACTTTAGCGGCGAGGGCTGGGAATCGGCCTCACTCAGTTTTGCCCCCATCACCCTCAACGAAGGTGATCAGCTGAATCTGAATGTCCTCTTCGCTGCCGGGCAGAGCATGACGCTGGCGAGTGGCAACTATGATTCGGGCAAGGAATACGTCGGCTTTCGCAACCGCCCACAGCCCGCGATCTCTGCATTGCAAGCTGTGAGCACACTGAGTTCCCTTTCCGCCGTTTCGGGGAATCTGGATGCCTCGCTGCCCATCACCTCCTCCTTCACCACCAGCAACCAGTTGACTGGCATCGCAGTGGGAAACTACACCGATACCGCCGTCTCCTTTGGTGGCTTCTCGCTCAACACCGTCTACAACACCCTGACCGGGGCGCCCGTGACCCTCTCGAGCCTCGAGCTGTTTGCTGCGGCCGAAGACATCACCCTGTCCCGCACCAGCATCCCCGAGCCCGGGACATCGGCCCTGCTGCTTCTGGGACTGTTGGGCGTCATCGGTGCCGGACGCCGACAGCGCGGTCGGCTCTCGGTGTAGCTTCGCTTGCTCATCCCAATTTGGCGACCCGCCTCCGGGTCGCCCCCCTCGAACACCTAGCCGGCCTGAACGGGTTCAAACCGGAATCGGCGGCGCGCCGCGTCGACCCGCATGAAGCATCTCCTTGCTGCCACACCCGCCTCCAGGCCTAACAAAAGATGCCCTGGCTACCGATAACCAGAAAGATCGGACAGCTCCGGTCGCGAGGAAGACGCAATATTAGCAATCTCTAATATTCCGTCTTATACTCAATACAGCACATGAACACAGTCAGGGAGATTCATCATGAGTAACGACGCCAGTTTCAGCATGCCAAAGGTCGCCGACGAACGGCCGGGCCAGCGCCTTGCCGAGCCCGAGGTGGTGGAGACGCTGGGCAAGCGAAAGATCTTCACCAACGCCAACTACCCCTACAAGGAAAAGATGCGGCGTGACGAATACGAGGCCCTGAAACAGGAGCTGCAGATCGAGATGCTGAAGATGCAGGGTTGGGCGAAAGAGACCGGCCAGCGCATCGTCATCCTCTTCGAGGGCCGCGATGCCGCCGGCAAAGGCGGCACCATCAAGCGCATGATGGAGCACATGAACCCGCGTGGTGCGCGCGTCGTCGCCCTGGAGAAACCCACCCCGAGCGAACAGGGCCAGTGGTATTTCCAGCGCTACATCAAACACCTGCCGAGCAGCGGTGAAATCGTCCTGTTCGACCGCTCCTGGTACAACCGCGCCGGCGTCGAACGGGTGATGGGCTTCTGCAAGTCCAGTGACTATCTCGAGTTCATGCGCCAGGCCCCCGAGCTGGAACGCATGCTGGTGCGCAGCGGGGTGATCCTTTTCAAGCTATGGTTCTCCGTCAGCCGCAACGAGCAGTTCCGGCGCTTTCAACAACGCCGACACGATCCGCTGAAACAGTGGAAACTGAGCCCCATCGATCTCGCCTCGCTGGACAAATGGAACGACTATACCGAGGCCAAGGAAGCCATGTTCTTCTATACGGACACGGCCGATGCACCTTGGACCGTGATCAAATCCGACTGCAAGAAACGCGCACGCATCAATGCCATGCGATTCATTCTCAACAGTCTGGACTACCCCAACAAGAATTCCGACGTGGCCACTGCACCGGACCCGCTGATCGTCGGCTCGGCCAAACACATCTATGAAAAGGGCGAGCACCAGCTCGACAAGGCGCCCCTCGAAGACAAGGAGAATTAGCCATGCACCGCACAGAGCACGCCCAGCAGATCACCGACCGCTTTCGCGAAATGCTCGAAAACGCCGGAGACTCCCTGCCGGCCAACCACTACGACGAACTGAGCCTGTTGATCGAGGCCGGCATCGACACCGCCCTGGTCGAGCACATGGAAAAGATGGCCGACAAACTGGAGAATCTGGCCAAGGATATCCGCCAATCCGCCGAATTCTTCGATTGAGGTCTGGTGGTCGGGGGCAATCCCCGGCCCGGCTGCTCAGCCACCGGATCTGCCGCCGGCGATGAAATCCATCAGATCGTCCAGGCGGTACAACTTGCCGCCCGCGGCCCAGTTTCCTTCCGCCAGGTCGCGGAACAGGATCCACACCCGCCCCGCATTGAGGGGGTTGAAGCGCACCCCCTCCGCCTCCAAGACGCGCTCGGTCATGTCACGCACGATCTGCCGTTTCACCGCCTCCGTCAGCATGCCCTCCATCACCGACACCTCGATACGGTAGTGCGGCTTGCTGCGCACCTTGCCCGCCACGTAGAGTCCGTCCGCCGGATGTTCGTGCACATACAGCCAGTTGATGGCCTCGGCGCGCGGATTGTCGGCCGCGTGCTCGCACTTCAGGAGTGATTGGAACAGCCCCTGGACCAGTGCCTCGCGCTGCTCTTGCGCCAAGACACCGGCGGGAATATGCAGATCGATCAGGGGCATGGGGTGGGTCTCCGGAGTATGGGGTGGGGTCCGAAATCGAGGCCTCGGACGGCACCCATATTACACCCGCCGCGGCCGG